>NZ_JBSFCI010000009.1:141111-193917 GCF_053593375.1 Streptomyces sp. NPDC002309
GCCGCGACACGGAAACCGGGCAGGACGGCCCGGCCGTGCGGCGGGCCAGCTCGGAGCGCAGGGACGGCAGCAGCCAGGGCGCGAGCCCGGCCAGCGCACCGCCCAGCACCACGCTCTCGGGGTCCAGCAGGTTCACCGCCCCGGTCAGCGCGACGCCCAGCGCCTCGCCCGCGTCGCGCAGCGCCCGCCGTACGTTCTCGTCACCGTCGGCCGCCAGCCCGGCGAGCAGTCCGACGCGGTCCCCGCCGGGCTCCAGGCCGGCCGCGCGCAGCAGGGCCTCTTCACCGGCGTACTGCTCGAGGCACCCTCGGCCGCCACAAGCGCACTCCGGCCCGTCCGGCCGGACCGGGACGTGTCCCAACTCGCCCGCGAATCCCCGTGTCCCGCGCAGCAGTCCCCCGTCCACGACGACGCCCGCGCCGATACCGATCTCGGCCGACACATGGACGAAGTCCCGTGGGGTGTCCGGGCCGAGCCAGAGTTCGGCCAGCGCGCCGAAATTGGCCTCGTTGTCCACCGTGAGGGGCAGCTCCGCGGGCAGTAGGGAGCCGAGGTCCGTGTCGTGCCAGCCGAGGTTGGGCGCGCGTACGACGGTCCGGGCGTCGCGGGCCACCAGCCCGGGCACCGCCACCGCGAGGCCCGCGGGCCACAGTCCCTCGTGCCGCGCATCGGCGACGACCTGACGCACCAGCGCGGTGAGTTCCTCGATCACCGGCTCGGGCGAGCGGTCGCGGTTGGTGCCGTGCCGCACGACTCGCGCGCGCACCTCTCCGCGCAGGTCGACCGCGCAGACGGCGAGATGGTCGACGCCGACCTCCGCGCCGATCCCCGCGGGACCGTGCCCGCTGACCGCGAGGGCGGAACCGGGGCGGCCCCGGCCGACGCGGCCGGGACGCTCCGGACCCAGTTCCTCCAGCAGGCCGCTACGGATGAGCTCGTCGACCAGGGTGGAGACCGCCGCGCGGGTCAGGCCGATACGCGAGGCCACCGCGGCACGCGACAGGGGCCCCTCCGCGCCGATCGTGTGCATCACCCGGGCGAGATTGCGGCGCCGCATGCCCTGCTGGGTGTCCGGCAGCGCGCGCCCGGGCCCGGCGGGTTCGCCCTTGTGCAGCGGTGCGGTCATGCCCCCGTCCTTGTGAAGGTCGGTTCGGTCGGCTCGGTCGTTTTCGATGGCTCGGTCAGCTCGGTCAGCTCCGTCGGGTCCGGTGGTTCGGTCAGCCGGCTCAGCGGGGTCAGCTCGGTGGGTGTGGGTGTCGGTGCGGGTGCCCCGGTGCCCCGGGGGCGGTGGGCCGGTTCCCGCCCGGCTCAGCGGCTCTCGGGGCTCCGCTCCAGGAGCGGGGCCGCGTCGGAGAGTACCCCGGAGATCCTGGCCAGCGTCTCCTCGTCCCGTTCCACGGCATCGAGCACCGGCCCGCGCGCGGTGTTCCATCGCCGGGCGACCGCGGCCGGGTCCTCACCGGTGAGTAGGCCGGCCGCCTGGGCGGCAGCGCCGAGGGCGACCAGCTCGCGGGCCTCGGGTACCTGTACGGGACGCCCGGAGAGCCGTCGTACCGTCTCCTGCCAGGCCGAGCCCCGGGCGCCGCCGCCGATCAGCAGCAGCGGCGCCGACGGGTCCGCGTCCTCGTCGAGGACCAGGTCCAGCGCTCCCAGGAGCGCGTGCACGGCACCGTCGTACGCGGCCTGGAGGAGCTGACCGCCGGTGGTGTCGTGCCGCAGGCCGTGCAGCAGCCCCGAGGCGTTCGGCAGGTCGGGGGTGCGTTCGCCGTCCAGGTACGGGAGCAGGGTCACGCTCGTGCCGGGCTCGACCGCCTCGCGGTCCCTGCCGAGCAGGGCGGCGACGCGGTCGACGGCGAGCGTGCAGTTCAGGGTGCAGGCCAGGGGAAGCCAGTCCCCGCGCGCGTCCGCGAAGCCCGCCACCGTGCCGGTCGGGTCGGCGGGACGCCGCCGGGACACCGCGTAGACCGTGCCGGACGTGCCCAGGCTCAGGACGGGGCTACCCGGGCGCAGGCCGAGACCGAGGGCGGCGGCGGCGTTGTCGCCGGTGCCCGGGGCGACCAGGGTGCCCCTGGAGAACGGCAGGTCGTGACTGTCCCGCACGGTGCCCGCGACCTCGCCGGGCCGGACCACGCGCGGCAGCAGCGCCGGATCCAGCCCCACGCGCCTGAGGATCTCCTCGTCGTACCCCTCGCTGTCCGACGCCCACCAGCCCGTGCCGGAGGCGTCTCCGCGGTCGGTCGTGCCCTGCCCCGTGAGACGTTCGGCGAGGTAGTCGTGGGGGAGCCGTACCGCCTTCGTCGCCCGTACCGCCTCGGGCTCGTGCTCCGCGAGCCAGGCCCACTTGGTGACGGTGAACGACGCGGCGGGCACACTGCCCGTACGGTCCGCCCAGAACTTCGCCCCTCCCATCTCCTCCACCAGGCGCCGGGCCTGCGGCGCCGAGCGGACGTCGTTCCAGAGCAGGGCGGGGCGCACCGGTTCGCCCCGGGCGTCCAGCGTGACCAGACCGTGCTGCTGGCCGCCGATCGACACCGCGGCGGCCTCGTGGGCGGGCTCACCGCACTGGCGCAGCGCCTCGCACAGCGCCTCCCACCACTGCCGTGGATCGCTCTCCCGGCCGGCGCCGGACGTGACCGTGTGCGGGGCCTGCCCGGCGGCCACGATCTCACCGGTGGACGCGTCGACGACCAGCGCCTTGGTGGACTGCGTGGACGTGTCCACGCCGACGACGAGCGGACCCTCGGCTGCTGACATCGGGCTCTCCCTGCTTCTGCGGCGTTTCCGCGGCTCGTACCTGGGGTTCCTGCGGTCCATGTCCCGGGGAGTGACACCTGTGTCTCTTCCCACTGAGCCCGTGGTCTCTTCCCAGGGATGCGTTCGCATACTAATTTGTAAATCGCCATGACGAAATAGTCGTGCGCCACAGTGGCAAGCGAGCGAGGGAGCCGCGACATGAACTACCAGCCCACCCCCGAGGACAGGTTCACCTTCGGTCTGTGGACCGTCGGCTGGCAGGGCAGGGACCCGTTCGGCGACGCCACACGGCGTGCCCTCGACCCGGTCGAGACGGTGCAGCGCCTGGCCGAGCTCGGCGCCCACGGAGTGACCTTCCACGACGACGACCTGATCCCTTTCGGATCCTCGGACACCGAGCGCGAGTCGCACATCAAGCGCTTCCGTCAGGCCCTGGACGCGACCGGCATGACCGTCCCGATGGCCACCACCAACCTCTTCACGCACCCCGTCTTCAAGGACGGCGCGTTCACCGCGAACGACCGCGACGTCCGCCGGTACGCGCTGCGCAAGACCATCCGCAACATCGACCTGGCGGCGGAGCTGGGCGCGCGGACGTACGTCGCGTGGGGCGGGCGCGAGGGAGCCGAGTCCGGTGCCGCCAAGGACGTACGCGCCGCACTCGACCGTATGAAGGAGGCGTTCGACCTCCTCGGCGAGTACGTCACCTCCCAGGGCTACGACCTGCGCTTCGCCATCGAGCCCAAGCCGAACGAGCCCCGCGGTGACATCCTGCTTCCCACCGTCGGCCACGCCCTCGCGTTCATCGAGCGCCTGGAGCGGCCGGAACTGTACGGCGTCAACCCCGAGGTCGGCCACGAGCAGATGGCCGGGCTGAACTTCCCGCACGGCATCGCGCAGGCGCTGTGGGCGGGCAAGCTCTTCCACATCGACCTCAACGGCCAGTCCGGCATCAAGTACGACCAGGACCTGCGTTTCGGCGCCGGCGACCTGCGCTCCGCCTTCTGGCTGGTCGACCTCCTGGAGAGCGCCGGGTACGAGGGGCCGCGCCACTTCGACTTCAAGCCGCCGCGGACCGAGGACCTCGACGGTGTGTGGGCGTCGGCCGCGGGCTGCATGCGCAACTACCTCATCCTGAAGGAGCGTGCCACTGCCTTCCGCGCCGACCCCGAGGTCCAGGAAGCCCTGCGCGCCTCCCGACTGGACGAGCTGGCCCAGCCGACGGCCGCGGACGGCGTGCAGGCGCTGCTCGCCGACCGCACCGCGTTCGAGGAGTTCGACGTCGACGCGGTCGCCGCGCGCGGGATGGCGTTCGAGCGGCTCGACCAGCTGGCCATGGACCACCTGCTGGGCGCGCGCGGCTGAGGCCGTACGGGCCTCGTGCGGGGCGTACCAGGGTCGGACCTCCGCGCGGAATGCCACGGAATCGTGCGCTCCATGGCATGAGTCCGTGCCATCCACCGCGTGGGGGTCGCGGCCCGGGTGCCGCTTCGGGAACCTGGGCACCATGGCCCTGCCCCCCGTACCGCCTCAGCCGCCCGGGCCGCCGGGTGACACGCCGCCTCCGGGCGGCGGTTTCGGACCGTCCACCACGGAATTCGGATCAGTGCCCCCGCGGCGGCGGCGTCCCGTCCTGGTCGCGCTGGCCGTGCTCGTAGCCGTCGCGGTCGCTGTCGCGGCCCTGGTCCTGATGGCCTCCGGGAGCGACGAGTCACCGGACGGGAAGCCGGGCACCGGCGACAGCTCCGGGGGGCCGGGTGCCGGCATCCCCACCCGACTGCCCTCGCTGCCCACCGAGCTCCCCAGCAGGTTGCCGAGCGGACTGCCCTCACTGCCGAGCCAGTTCCCTTCGGAGCTGCCGAGCGAATTCCCGAGCGGTTTCCCGAGCGAGCTGCCGAGTGATCTACCGAGCGATCTTGAATCCCTGATCTCGGACCTTCCCGTCGACGAACTGCCCTGAGCCGTCGACCAACTGCCCCAGGCCGTCGAGGAAATGCCCCAGGCCGTCGCCGCAATGTCAGGACTGCCGGAGTCGTGGGCGGCGACCGCCCATCACCCGGCTCACTCCTGGTCTCCATCCCGAAAGTCCTTCGCCCGGCCTCTCGGCGAATCGGCAACACAGCAGGTCAGCCACCATCCTCAAACAATTGATCCCGCTTCGAGCGGCACGTTGTCACATATCGGAGCCCAGCCAGGTCAATAGGGCGCAGGGTGCCCCGCCGGATCTGATCTTCGCGGCGGCGCCTGCAACGAGAACCGAGATGGAACAGCAGTGGCAATGAGGAGCAGGTACTAATGGTGGAGCCAGTCACAGGATTTCCCGGGGTCACCCTGGAAACCGACGTCGAGTGCCGGTTGCGTGATGGCGTCGTCCTGCGCGCGGACGTTTATCGCCCGGACCCTGCGGGAGGTCCCTATCCGGTTCTGCTGCAGCGCACCCCCTACGGAAAGCAGGGAGCCCAGTCGGAGACGGCGTTCGCGCACCCGGCGTGGTACGCCCATCAGGGGTTCATCGTCGTCGTCCAGGACGTACGGGGGCGGTATGCGTCCGAGGGTGACTTCTACCCGTTCCGTGACGAGGGCCGCGACGGGTACGACGCCGTGGAGTGGGCGGCCGGACTGCCCGGCTCGACCGGCCGGGTCGGAATGTACGGCTTCTCCTACGCCGGGTTCACCCAGCTCCTGGCCGCGGTCGAGCAGCCGCCCAGCCTCGCCGCCATCAGCCCGGCTCTGACGGGCTCCCAGGCATACGAGGGATGGACCCACAACAAGGGTGCATTCGCCTACGGGTTCAACGCTTTCTGGGCCACCTACCTCGGCATCGCCGAAGCGGTCCGACGCGGCGACCAGGAGCGCATCGGAGCGCTCAGTGGCGCCCTGCTGCACGCGCCGGACAACTTCTGGATGAATCCGGAGACATTTCCCGCCCTCGACCGGGACATCACGCCCTACTATTTCGACTGGCTCGATCACTCCACGTACGACGACTACTGGGCGCGCTGGTCGATCGACAGCGACTACAGCCGCATTCAGGTGCCCGCATTGCATGTGGCCGGTCTCTACGACGTGTTCGTGTCGGGGACCAAGCGCAACTTCGTCGGGCTCCGAAACGGAGCGAGCACCGCAGAGGTCGCCGCTCGGCAGAAGTTCGTTCTGGCGCCTTTCCACCACATGCCCTGGTACCCGGTCACCAAGCTGGAGAACACGGACGCGGATTCCAAGGCCGTCGACGACCGCCAGGTGCAGTTCTTCTCGGAGACGCTGAAGGACACGGTCACCGGCACCTTCGAATCCGCGGTCAGCACCTACGTCCTGGGGGACGGTTGGCGTGAGTTCTCGGCTTGGCCTCCGCAGGAGGCACGGACGGAGCGGCTCTTCCTGCACTCGCAGGGACGCGCCAACACCCGCTTCGGCGACGGCACACTGGACGACCGCAAGCAGGGCGACGAGTTGCCCGACCTCTACATCTACGACCCGAACGCGCCGGTCAAGAGCGAGGGTGGCCATTCCTGCTGCGTCGAGGAACTGACGCCGATGGGCCCGGCCTGCCAGTGCCAGCGTGAGAACGCCAAGGGCGTGCTCGTCTACACGACCGCTCCGCAGGAACGGGACGTGGACGTGGTCGGCGACGTGACGCTGACCCTCTACGCGGCCTCCTCGGCCACCGACACCGACTGGACCGCGCGCCTGTGCGTGGTCGACGAGGACGGCTGCTCGCGCAACCTGCAGGAGGGCATCGTGCGGGCCGCTTTCCGTGACTCGGTGACCACGCCGCAGCCCATCGTCCCGGGCGAGGTCTACGAGTACGTGATCGATCTGGGCCCGGTGTCGGCTCGCGTCCCGGCCGGGGCACGGCTGCGCATCGACGTCACGAGCTCGGACTTCCCGCAGTGGGCGCGGAACTCCAACTCCGGTTACCCCGGCGACGGAGTGCCTCGGGTGGCCACCCAGACCGTGCTGCACACGGCGGAATACCCCTCCCACCTCACCCTGCCGGTGATCCCTTCGTAGCAGCGGCATCCCAGCCGAGAGATCGCCCACTTCGGGCACGGCGACGCTCCCCGCTCACGTCGCGGGGAGCGTCGCCGTCGGCGTGGACGAGAGCCGGTGGTGGTCACGGCGATACGCCGGCCGGGCCGGAACGGCAGGCATGACTCTTCCCGGTGACCGACGCCGGGCCGGTTGTTCTCGGCGACGGACGCCGGGTCGGTCGTTCTCGGTGACGGACGCCGGGCCGGCTGTCCTCGGTGACGGACGCCGGGCCGGTCGTTCTCGGTGACCGACGCTGGGCCGGTCGTTCTCGGTCACGGATGCCGGGTCGGTCGTAGTCGGTCATCGAATTCGTCACCGGCGGCGTGGGCGCCCTGCGCCGGCACATCCTCCGTGGCGGCCAGCGCCGTCGCCGGGTCCCGGTCCCCGCCGCCCACGGGCATCCAACGGCCCGCCTGGTTCCGGTACGGCCACCAGCGGCCGTCGCGCCCGAGGCGTAGCTGGCGCGGTGAGCCGACGAGCGTCCACCGGTTGCCCCGCGCCCGCAGTGCCGGACGCTCGTCGTCGTCCCAGGCCGTGTTCAGGGCGGCACGCGCGCGTGCGAGGGATTCGCCCTCGACGGCCCATTCCTCCTCGAGCACGGAGAGTCCGGCCACTCCGCCGTACTGCCACGCAAGGACAGCCGCGGACAGCTCGCCAGGGCTCCGCCCCGACCCCCGGGCGATCCGCTCCGCAAGAATCGGCTCAGGAGCGCCCGCGGCCAGCCGTACGGCGTCCTGCGCCACCGTCAGCTCCTCCGTGCTCTCGTCTCCCTGCAGCGCCGCGGACAGCAGTCGGTGTGCCGTCACCGCCGTCCGGGCGGCCAGGAACTCCAGGGCGGCAGGGTCCACGCCGGCCGCCGGCGGAGCCTCGGTGTCCAGGGACGGCGGCAGCCCCGGCTCCGCCGGGATTCCGGGCGGAGCGGGCAACGGAGGCAGGATGTCCCCGGCCGCGTATGCCTCCAGGGCGTCCACCCCCGTCAGCTCGGGGTGCTCCGCGGCTCCCTCCCGCGCGGGCGACGCGATGCGGGTCTGGAGGTCGCCGAGCAGGGCCCGTGCACCGCGCCCGCGCATCAGCAGCAGGACGAAGGGGTCCTCGTCGAGCAGCCGTGCCACCTGGTAGCACAGTGCCGCCGTGTGCCCGCAGTGGTCCCAGGCGCCGCAGTCGCAGGTGGGCTCCAGAGCCCCCATGCCGGGCAGCAGTTCGACCCCGGCCGCCGCGGCGTCCTCCACCAGGTGCGGCGGCATCTCGCGGTCGAGCAGCGCCGCGACGTGACCGGCCCGCTCGACCGCCATCGTCAGGAAGCGGTCCCACTGACCGGCCGTCAACTCCTCCAGCGTCACGTCGGCCCGGTGCGCCGTGCCGTCCCGGTCCCGCACGACCGCCGTGACCCGCCCCGGCCGCACCGACACCGCGCCCACGGCTCCCGCGCGCGCGAGCCGGCGGCCCGTCTTCACCTGCTCCCCGTCCAGCGCCGCGTCCTCCAGGGCCTTCAGCCAGGCCCGGCCCCACCAGGTGAGCGCGAAGCCCCTCCCGCGCGTGGGGGGCGACGCGGCGAACGTGCGCTCCGTCTCGTCATGCTGATTCATCGCATTGCCTCTCGCAGCTCGACCAGGTCGGCCAGTTCCGCGTCCGACAGTTCCGTGAGCGCGGTCTCGCCGGAGCCCAGAACCGCTTCGGCCAGCTCCCGCTTACGGTGCAGCATCTCGGCGATGCGGTCCTCGATGGTCCCCTCCGCGATCAGCCGGTGCACCTGCACCGGCCGGTCCTGGCCGATGCGGTACGCGCGGTCCGTCGCCTGGGCCTCGACGGCGGGGTTCCACCAGCGGTCGTAGTGGACGACATGTTCCGCGCGCGTGAGGTTCAGCCCGGTGCCCGCCGCCTTCAACGACAACAGGAAGACGGGGACCTCACCGTCCTGGAAGCGCCGCACCATCGCCTCGCGCGCGGGGACGGAAGTCGCGCCGTGCAGGAACTGCGTGGGCACACCGCGGTCCGCCAGATGTCGTTCGATCAACCGGGCCATGCTCACGTACTGCGTGAAGACCAGTACGCCCGCCTCTTCCGAGAGGATCGTGTCGAGCAACTCGTCCAGCAGCTCCAGCTTCCCCGAGCGGCCGGCGATCCTCGGCCGCTCCTCCTTGAGATACTGCGCCGGGTGGTTGCAGATCTGCTTGAGACCGGTCAGCAGCTTCATGATCAGTCCACGCCGGGCCATGTCGTCGGCGTGCGCGAGTTCCGCGAGCGTCTCGCGCACGACGGCCTCGTACAGGGCCACCTGTTCCGCGGTGAGCGACACGGCACGGTCGGTCTCGGTCTTCGGCGGCAGTTCGGGCGCGATGCCCGGATCCGACTTCCGGCGGCGCAGCAGGAAAGGTCCCACCAGTCGGGAGAGGCGCTCCGCGGCAGCCGGGTCCCGGCCGCCCTCGACGGCCCGCGCGAACCGGCCGCCGAACGTGCCGAGCCGGCCGAGCAGCCCGGGGGTGGTCCAGTCGAGGATCGCCCACAGCTCCGAGAGGTTGTTCTCGACCGGCGTGCCGGTGAGCGCCACGCGCGCGCGTGCGCCGATGGACCGCAGCTCCCGCGCGGTCGCCGAGTACGGGTTCTTCACATGCTGTGCCTCGTCGGCCACCACCAGACCCCACGACACGTCGGCCAGCCGCCGTGCGTCGAGCCGCATCGTGCCGTACGTCGTCAGGACGAACTCCCCGTCGGCAACGCCGTCCAGGTCGCGCCGGGAACCGTGGAAACGGCGCACCGGGGTGCCGGG
The DNA here is from genome assembly GCF_053593375.1 of Streptomyces sp. NPDC002309. Classification (NCBI taxonomy): domain Bacteria; kingdom Bacillati; phylum Actinomycetota; class Actinomycetes; order Kitasatosporales; family Streptomycetaceae; genus Streptomyces; species Streptomyces sp. NPDC002309. Next base: position 150,665 of record NZ_JBSFCI010000009.1, read on the forward strand.
CGCGAACCTCTCGATCTCCCGCTGCCAGTTGCCCATGAGGGATGTCGGGCAGACCACGAGGGTCGGACCGGCGGCGGACGGCTCCGTCCGGCGGTGCAGGTGCAGGGCGATCAAGGTGATCGTCTTGCCGAGCCCCATGTCGTCGGCGAGGCAGCAGCCGAGTCCCAGGGACGTCGTCCGCGCCAGCCAGGACAGACCCCGCCGCTGGTAGTCGCGCAGCTCGGCGGCGAGCGCGAGGGGCTGTTCGACCGGTTCCTGCGCCTCCGGGTCGGCCAGCCGCTCGCGCAGTGCCGCCAGCCAGCCGGTCGGTTCCACGTCGACCCTGCGGCCGTCGACCTCCGTCGAGCCTGTCAGGGCGGCGCCGAGGGCGTCGAGGGGCGAGACCTCACGGTCCTGCCGCGCGCGGGCGCGGCGGATCTCCTGAGGGTCGATCAGCACCCATTGGTCCCGGAGCCGCACCGCGGGGCGGTTCGCCTCGGCGAGCCTGTCCAGCTCGTCGCGCGTCAGCTCCCGGCCGCCCAGCGCGAACCTCCAGTCGAACGCGAGCAGCGCGTCCGCCGTCAGGAGCGACGGCATGTCCGGGGAGCGGTTCGCCCCCGTCACCCCGTCGTCCGGCGGACCGACGACCACGCGGGCGGTCAGGCGACGGGCCGGCTCCCTGGGCCAGTGCACGTCGACCCCGGCGCCGACGAGGGCCTCCGAGCCGTCACCGAGGAGATCGGTGACCTCCTCGTCGGCGAGTTCGACGGCGTCCGGCACCGCGGCCGACAGCAGGGGAGTGAGCGTCGGCCAGGCCCGAGCCGCGCGCCTCAACGCCAGCAGCGCGTCCATCCGCGCGCGGGTGCCGAAGGCCTGCCGGGCGGCGGCCGTCCCGGCCCAGACCTCGGCGGCGTCCGCGACGAGCGCAGGGTCGCTCACGCTGTGCACCTGGAGCACCGCCCGGAACTCCGGCCCGGTGTCGTCCTCCGTCGCCAGGCCGCGTACCTCGATCCGCAGCGAGATCCGGACACCCGCGTCATGTCCGGCGGCGACGTCGGCGGCCCAGTCCCGGTGCCCGGGCAGGTGCTGCGGCTCCGGCACGGCGTAGGCAGGGCCGCCCGTCACGAGCGACGCGGCGGGGGAGCGGGGCAGCGTGTCGGCGATCGCGTCCAGGAAGGCCCGCAGCAGGCGCTCAGGGTCGGGCAGCCGCAGCGGCCCGGGGCCGTCCGGCGCCCCACCTTCCGATGGTGCGTAACCGTCCGATGGTGCGTAACCGTCCTGTGGTGGGTGACCGTCTCGTGGTGTGGGACCGTCCAGAGCCACGTGTCCGTCTTGCGGTGTGGGACCGTCCGGACCCACGTGTCCGTTCAGCGGAACGGCGTACGCCTCGGGCGGCATCGCGGCGGCCAGCCGTCGCACGCTCTCGATGTCCTCGGCTCGCAGCGGCCCCGCACGCCAGGCGTCGTGATCGCGGGGTGACAGGCCGGGCAGCAGCAGGCCGCGGGCCACGAACTGCAGGCCCAGTACGGCGGCGGCGCCCCAGAACACGGCCGCCCGGTGTCCCGTGACGGCGGCACGCGCGCGCGTGAGGACGGGCAGTGCCGCCCGCACGGGCAGCAGGACCGCAGGCACGTCGGCACGCTCGACCCCGTCGCCACCGGGCAGCACGACCGTGAGCTGCTCGAAGCTGCCGCCGTTCACGACCGGTGGGGCCGCGCCGTCGGGGCGCCAGAAGGCGACACGGCCGGTGCGGGCCGGGTCGCCGGGAACGAACACGGCGCAGCATGCGCCCAGTTCGAAGATTTCGGACGGGGTTGCCGTGGGAATCCTCTGCACAGGGATGGTCGTATTCCTCAAGTTTGACTAGTCGTACCGAGGTCGCCGAGGCTACCGCACGTCCTCGCGCTGCCCGGCATGCTGGACATGTGGCCCCGCTCACCCGATGCCCCTCAGGGGTGGCTCGGGGGTGAGCGTCAGGGATGTCTCAGGGTGCGTCTCAGGGGTGCGGCCGGAACTGGCGGAAACGCGGGCCCGTTTTCAGAACAGAGAGCGGCAGTGGCCGCGAAGGAGGCGACGCACATGACGAAGAACGCGAAGATCGCCGCAGGAGGTGTGGCGGTCGGGCTCATCCTGTTGATCTGGCTGCCTTGGTGGGCCGCGCTGCTCATAGTGCTGGGTGTCCCCGCCGCCGCGTACCTGGCGCTTGACCCGTCGCAGCGTCGGAGGCTGCGACGGGTCACGGGCAAGGAACTGGGACGCTAGGCGTCACCGATCCGCGGCGGCACCGCCGTCCAGCGCGCACGAGTCGACCACATCGCCGTCCGTGGGCCGCCCGACGGTCCGGTCCGCGGGCGGCCGGGTCCCTCGCTCCACCCATGCGACCAGCGCGTCGAAGGCCGATCGATAGCAGGGAAGGATGGGCCGCAGCCGGTCGGGATACGTGTCGTACAGCCCGTCGACATGAGTGCCGCCCCGCACGGTGTAGTAGCGGTGCAGGGGCCCCCGCCCCCGCCCGTCGACCATGCGCGCGTACACGTCGGAGTCGGCGGCCTTGGGCAGCAGCGTGTCCATGTCCCCGTGGAGCGTGATCAGCGGCTTGCCGATGCGTCCGGTCAGCGCCACCCGGGCCACGGCCCGGTGGACCGAGGACGGACGCGAGGCGTAGTCGTAGGCCGCGTCGGACGCGCAGGACGCCAGGATCTCCTCAGGTGTGGTCCCGGCGGACGCTCCGGGGCACCCGGGGTCGTAGCCCGGGTCGAACTCCGCCCGGTAGGTCTTCTGCGTGACACCCCAGTACGCCTTCTCGTGGTACGGCCACAGGAACTCCGAGCCACGCGCGAAGCCGACGCCGTACACGTCCTCGTCCGACGCCGAGCCGCGGGTCCGCGCCACCGCCGTGGGCAGGGAGGTGAGCAGGTTCGGGCCGCTCGTCGTCCACAGGGCGCCCTCCCAGTCCACCCCGCCGTCGTACAGCTCAGGATGGTTCTCCAGCTGCCAGCGAGTCAGATAGCCGCCGTTGGAGATGCCCGTCATGTAGGTGCGGCGCGGGGCATGGCCGTATCGCTGGGCCACGGCCTTGCGTGCGGCGCGTGTGAGCTGGGTCGTGCGCGCGTTCCACTCGGCGACCGCGTCGCCGGGCCGGTAGCCGTCGCGGTAGAAGTCGGTGCCGTTGTTGCCCTTGTCGGTCGCGGCGTACGCGTAGCCCTGTGCCAGCACCCGGTCGGAGATCGCCTTGTCGGTCGCGTACTGCCGGCGGGTGCCCGGAGCGCCGGTGACGACGAGGCCGCCGTTCCAGCGATCCGGCAGCCGGATCACGAACTGGGCGTCGTGGCGCCAGCCGTGCGTGGCGTTGAACCGGGACGAGTCGGGGAAGTACCCGTCGACCTGCACCCCCGGCACGCCGGACGGCGTCCGCGTGGCCTGCGCCGTCAGGCCCGCCTGATCGGCCAGGTCGGTGTAGGGAGTACCGGCCAGGCCCGTGGTGGTCAGGTCGTCCAGGCAGGCGGTCCGCTGGAACGCCGCGCCCGGCACCCGCACGCGGTCCTGACGCGTGCAGTGACCGTCCCCGCCGCCCTGGGCGAAGGCCGGGGCCGTGAGGGCGGCCGCGAAGAGCGCGGCGGCAAGCAGGGGGACACCGGGGGACGGACGCATACGGGCCTCCAGGGCGGGACGGCAGGGCACGGCGGACGGGCCGGGCCGGGGCTGCCCCATCGTCGGGCGAGCGCCGCGCGTCTTCCATGGAGTGGGACCACATGCCGCTGAGTTGGGCCATGGGTGGTCGGCACAGGTGGTGACGTTCCGTGGAGCCTCGTTGACTGAGTCCCGTGCGCGCAGGGGACCCCGTCAGCTGGGCCGTACCGCCATCTTGTCCAGCGCCTCGAGCAGCGCGGGCAGCTGGGGTCCCCGCCCCACGGGCAGTACCTCGCCCGGCTTCTCGTCGACCAGCAGGAACGCCATGTCGTCGGTCCTCGCCACCAGCGACCAGCCAGGGCCGTCCGCGCGCAACGTCCGGGCGTCGCCCGTGGCGAAGGAGGACCGCACGCGCCCCAGGGGCGGCGGGGTGTCCACGTACGCCTGTGCCTCCGCGAGAACGCGCCGGATGACGCTGCGTTCGGGGCCGGCCGGCTCGTCCTCGGCGGCCTCGGAGTCCGCATCGGGGACCACGAGTTCCTTGTCGCCGACCTGCTCGCGCCACGACGTCCACTGCATCGCGATCTCGTCAGCCCCCAGCCTGCGCTGGGCCGCCCCCCAGCCCGTGGTGTCCGGCGGCGAGAGGGGCTCGCAGCCCCCCGCGTCCTCGGGGTCGGGATCGTGCGGCGCGGGTACGCCGGGAGCCGCGACAGCAACGGCGAGCGGCCACCCCGGCAGGGCGGCGACCACGGACCGCTCGTCGGGCGAGAGGTCGTACTCCATGCCGCAGTCCCAGGAGGCGACGGCGACCGCGACCAGCGACACGTCGTCCGTGACGACGGTCCACCGCGCGCCCGCGCCGTCCTGGCCGAACACGAGGCCGTACCCGTCCGCCATTGGCGCGATGCCCAGCGCCGCGCAGGCTTCCGGGTAGTCGTCGCCCAGCACGCTCGGGAACCGAGCAGGGGTCAGCAGCACCGCCGTGAGCACATAGAGCGCGTCGTCCTCGGCGGCGACGGCTTCCGCGTCCGTCCCGGCCATCCCAGCCTCCCCAGGGGTTCGTCCATCGGCGCGCACCCTAGTGCGACCGCAAGCCGCTTGTCACGACTCCGCGGACCACCGGACCTGCGGTTGTCCGACCGGACAGGCCAGAACGACCTCTCGTCGGCCCTTCCTCACGCCGTCGGCAGCCCCAGCAGCTCGCGTGCGACGGTCCGTGTCGACTGGTCGCGCTCCCGGGCCAGTGCGATGACGGCCCGGCACGCCAGCTCGTTCACGCCGAACGACAGCGCCTCCGGCGACACCCAGCCCGCCGCCTCGTCGATGCGGTCCTGGTCGTCCTCCGCACATGCCGAGACATAGGCGGCGGCCTCGAACAAATTGTGCGCACGCCGGTCCGCACCGGCCTTGCGCTCCGCGCGTGCCGTCTCACGGAACCCGGACCACGCCTTGCGAACCCTGTCGAACACGGTGACCACCATCCCCGCTCGTGGCTTCCCTCGCCGATCGTCCACCCACTGCCAATCAACGTAGAGTTGGAGCCGCGACGGCAGAAGGGGGAAGGCGCGGTGAAGCGCCGGGACGGTCAGTCCGCCCGGACCGCGAGGGCGAGGAAGCGGTCGTCGCGATCGACGTACGACGTCATGGTCCAGCCGGAACCGGCCAGCAGCGGACGGAGGTTGGGCTCCGCACGCAGGTCGGCCGGGGTGATCCGACGGCCCTGCCGGGCGGCGAGCGCCGCGCGGCCGATCGGGTGGAAGAGGGCGAGCCTCCCGCCGGGGCACACGACCCGGGCCAACTCCCGCAAGTTCCGGGCCGGGTCGGGCAGGTGGGCGATCAGACCCGCCGCGAACACCGCGTCGAGCGAACCAGAACGCAGCGGGAGCGCCGCCACGTCGGTGAGCAGCAGCGTCCCGTCGCGGTCGCGTCCGGCGTGTGCGGCGGCCCGCAGCATGGCCGGGGTCAGATCGGCCCCGAGGACCACCCCCGAGGCGCCCACGGCCGCTCGCAGCGGTGGCAGGGCCCGTCCCGTGCCGCAGCCGGCGTCGAGGACGCGGTCGCCCTCGCGCAGACCGAGTTCGCCGACCGCGGCCGCGTAGGCGGGGCCGTCGTCGGGGAACCGGCTGTCCCAGCCGGCCGCCCGGGGCGTGAAGAACTCCTGGACGTGCGTACGGTCGTCGCTCATGTCCGGCATGATCCCTCACTGACATGACGGACGCCCCGGCGCACATGTTCGAGCGCGATGTGATCGTTCAGGTACATATCTGTGTCATATTCCAACACCTTTCGAAATGCGCCCCCTTCGTGCTCCTGTGCTCCCAGTAGCGTCCCTTGGCCATGGGACACCTGGACCACGCCGCCCTCGGCTGGCTGACACCCGTACTGTCGTACGTCATGGCCTGCACAGGCGCCGCCCTGGGCCTGCGCTGCACCGTCCGCGCGCTCGGGGCCACCGGCCGCTCGCGCCGCAACTGGCTGATCACAGCCGCCTCGGCCCTCGGCACCGGCATCTGGACCATGCACTTCGTGGCCATGCTCGGCTTCAGCGTGAGCGGGACCGAGATCCGCTACGACGTGCCGCTCACCGTCCTGAGCCTGCTGGTGGCCATGATCGTGGTCTGTGCCGGCGTCTTCGCGGTCGGGTACGGCCGCGACCGGACCCGGGCGCTGCTCGTCGGTGGCCTCACCACGGGGCTCGGCGTCGCGAGCATGCACTACCTGGGCATGGCGGCGGTACGCCTGCACGGTGACGTGACGTACGACCCGGCACGGGTCGCCCTGTCGGTCGGGATCGCCGTCGTCGCGGCGACCGCGGCCCTGTGGGCGGCGCTCAACATCAAGTCGCCCGTCGCGGTCACCGTCGCGTCCCTCGTCATGGGCGCGGCCGTGAGCAGCATGCACTACACCGGGATGTTCGCGGTGGGTGTGCAGGTCACGCCCTCGGGCGACGCACTGCCCGGGGCCACGGCGATGCAGTTCGTCTTCCCCCTCGCCGTCGGCCTCGGGTCCTACCTCTTCCTGACCTCCGCCTTCGTGGCGCTGTCGCCCACGGCAGGGGAGCGCGAGGCATCCGCGTCGGCGCAGCGGTCCCTCGGGAGCGCCGCCCACTGAAGGCCCACCTCCACCGGACCGCATCCGAACCCTTTCCGAACGAGGAGGCCATGCGTACCCCCCGTAGGAACCCCGGCACCGGCGCTCAGACGCCGCCCCCGAACTCCGCGCGCGGTCGCCGCGCCCACGCCGGACAACCGGCCGACGAGACCCCGCAGGACACCGCGGACGCGGTGGCGAAAGATGATCCCGCGCACGGGGGGGAGCGCTGGCACATACGTCCGCGCACCGTGCGCGCCAAGATCGTCTGCCTGCTGATGGTGCCCGCCGTGTCGCTGCTGGCCCTGTGGGCGTACGCCACCGTCAGCACCGTCCAGGACGTCGCCCGGCTCAAGCAGTTGCAACGTGTGGACTCCGACGTCCGTGCCCCCGTCGCGGCCACCGTGGCCGCCCTCCAGGCCGAGCGCGCCGCCGCCGTACGGCACGCCACCGACCCCGCGACCGGTGCCGGCGGTGAACTGCGGCGCCTGGCGGAACGCACGGACCGGGCGGTCGCGAAGTTGCGGCTCGGCGAGCGCAACACCGTCGCCGACGGACAGGAACTGCCCGAGGGAGTCGCCCAACGACTCGAAACCTTCGTCACGGGCACGGAGGGGCTGCGGACACTGCGCGCCGACGTGCTGGACCGGCGTGCCGGATGGGACGACGCGTACGAGCAGTACACGAAGACCATCGCCACGGCCTTCGGCGTGGGCGGTGCCCTGACCGGCATCCAGGACGCCGAACTCGGCTCCGACGCGCGCGTGCTGCTGGAGTTCTCCCGCGCGGGCGAGGCCCTGGCCCGGGAGGACGTGCTGCTGTCCAGCGCCCGGCTCGCGGGCGGTCTGGAGGGCGAGCGGTTGCGGCTGTTCACCGGCGCGGTCGAAACCCGGCGCGACCTCACCGACGCCGCCGTCGCCGACCTGCGAGGCGACGAGCGGGCAGCCTGGCGGAACCTCGCCGAGAGCGTGGACTACGCGGCGATGGTCGCCGTCGAGGACAAGGTCCTGACGAGCCGGCCGGGGTCCGGGGCGATCAAGGCCGCCCCCGAGACCGAATGGACCCCGGCACACACGCGCGTTCAGGGCGGCATGCGCACCATCGAGCAGGACGCCGCCCGCGGCGTCGCCGATCGGGCCGACCCCTTCGCCCGTGGCCTGCTCACGCCGGCGGGCGCCGCCGTCCTCTTCGGTCTGGCCGCCGTCGCCGCGTCCCTCGTCATCTCGGTACGCATCGGACGCGGCCTCGTCGTCGAACTGATCAGCCTGCGCAACGGCGCACTGGAGATCGCCCGCCGTAAACTCCCCGAAGCCATGGGCAAACTCCGCGCCGGAGAGGAGATCGACGTCCGCGCCGAGGCACCGCCCGGGCCGCCGGCCGAGGACGAGGTCGGCCAGGTCGCGGAGGCCCTCGGCACGGTGCACCGGGCCGCGCTGCGCGCCGCGGTGGAACGCGCCGAGCTCGCCAGCGGCATCTCCGGTGTCTTCGTCAACCTGGCCCGCCGCAGTCAGGTCCTCGTGCACCGCCAGCTGAGCCTCCTGGACAGCATGGAACGCCGCTCCGACGACCCGAACGAACTGAGCGACCTGTTCCGGCTCGACCACCTCACCACCCGTATGCGGCGCCACGCCGAGAGCCTGATCATCCTCTCGGGCGCGGCCCCCGGCCGGGCCTGGCGCATGCCGGTCTCCCTGACCAACGTGGTCCGCGCGGCCGTGTCCGAGATCGAGGACTACGCGCGCGTGGAGGTGCGTCAGCTCCCCGAGGCCCTCGTCATCGGTGCCGCCGTGGCCGACCTCACCCACCTGCTGGCCGAGCTCGTCGAGAACGCCGCTCAGTTCTCGCCCCCGCACACGCGCGTGCGCGTCACCGGGGAGCCCGTCGGCAACGGCTACGCCGTCGAGGTCGAGGACCGCGGCCTGGGCATGGGCAAGGACACCCTCGCCGAGGCCAACCGCCGTATCGCCCAGTCCGAGGCACTCGACCTCTTCGACAGCGACCGGCTCGGCCTCTTCGTCGTCAGCAGGCTCGCCGCACGCCACGAGATCAAGGTGAACCTGCGCACCTCGCCCTACGGCGGCACCACCGCGGTCGTCCTGCTGCCCACCGCTCTGCTGCACAACGGTGTGCCGGAACGTTCCGGCGCCAAGGCGGCGGAACCGGAACACGAGTACGCGCGCGTGCCCGGCGGACCTCACCAGGAGGCCGTCCCCACCACCGGTGACCGGCCCGCCCTGGTGCCACCCGTCCCGGCCACGGCGCAGACCGGTCCCGAAACCCCGCCCCCCGGAGTCACCGCCTTGCGCCTGCACCGTCCCCCCGACCCCGACGAAGGCTCCGAGAACCTCCCCCGCCGGGTACGGCAGGCCAGCCTCGCCCCGCAGTTGCGCGAGCGGCGTTCCCCTGACCCTCCGCAGTCGTCCGCTTCCCGGAACGACGAGCGGCGCACCCCCGAACTCGTACGTGACCGCATGTCGGCCTACCGCGACGGTTGGGCCCGTGGTGGCGGCCGCCCACCCGGCCGCGGCGCGACGACCGACCCGGCAGGCGGCAGTGACAGCAGCGAAGGAGACCCCGCATGATCCAGGACCCCGGCATGAGAGCCGCTCAGAGCTCCGGCGAACTCGACTGGCTGCTCGATGACTTGGTGCTGCGTGTGCACGAGGTACGGCACGTCGTGGTGCTCTCCAACGACGGCCTCGCCGTGGGCTCCTCGACCGATCTCGGGCGCGAGGACGCCGAACACCTCGCCGCCGTCGCCTCGGGCTTCCACAGCCTGGCCAAGGGCGCCGGCCGGCACTTCGGCGCCGGTGGCGTGCGCCAGACCATGGTGGAGATGGACGACGCTTTCCTCTTCGTGGCCGCCGCCGGAGACGGTTCCTGCCTCGCCGTCCTCACCGCCGTCACCGCCGACATAGGCCTGGTCGCCTACGAGATGGCGCGGCTGGTGAAACGCGTCGGGGAGCACCTCTACACGGCGCCGCGCATGAACGCGCGGCCACCCGCTGCCGGATGAGGCTGGAGGACGGTCCGCACAGATGACCGAGGACATGAAGGGCACCCCGCACGAGCAGGGCAGCCAGTGGTACGACGGCGAGGCGGGTCCGCTCGTGCGGCCGTACGCCATGACGGGCGGCCGTACCAAGCCGGGCCCCACCGGGGTGGGCTTCGACCTCATCGCCCTGGTCACCCTCGACCCGGGCGCCGCTCACCTCGACGACGACCCCGCGCTCGGCCCCGAACACCTCGCCCTCGTCGACCTGTGCCGCATCGAGACCCAGTCGGTCGCCGAACTCGCCGCGGGCGCGGACCTACCCGTCGGCGTCGTCCGGGTGCTTCTCGGAGATCTGCTGGAACTCGGCCGTGTCACCGTCAGCCGCCCCGTGCCACCTGCGCAACTGCCCGACGAGCGGATTCTGCGCGAGGTCATCGACGGACTGCGGGCGCTGTAGATGAACGCTCACGACAACCCGCGCGCGTACGGCCGCACAGACCGCCGACTTACGCACCTTTGTGGGCGCGGAACGCATTCGACTCGGTCACATCAGGCAAAGAGCGGTCCCGGGGCCCTGCGGGGACCGGCCGTTGTCATGATGCTGCCTTCGCGCACGAGCACCGCGACCGTGTGCGGACGCCGTGCCCCGGCGCGGCACGCGCGTACCGACGTCGACCCTTGCAGGCACTCCCGAGAGAAGTGATCGATGGTCTCCGAGACGTCCGACGCCACCGAGGGCGAGACCGCCGCCCTGGCGTTGAAGATACTGGTCGCCGGTGGGTTCGGCGTGGGCAAGACCACCCTGGTGGGCGCGGTCAGCGAGATCAGGCCCCTGCGCACCGAGGAACTGCTGAGCGAGGCCGGTCAGCTGGTGGACGACACCGACGGCGTGGACCACAAGGTCACGACCACGGTCGCCATGGACTTCGGCCGGATCACCATCCGCTCCGGCCTCTCCCTGTATCTGTTCGGTACACCAGGACAGGACCGCTTCTGGTTCCTGTGGGACGAACTGTCGCAGGGAGCGCTGGGGGCGGTCGTGCTGGCCGACACCCGCCGCCTGGAGGACTGCTTCCCCGCGGTGGACTACTTCGAGCACCGCCACATCCCCTTCGTGGTGGCCGTCAACTGCTTCACGGGCGCGCGCGCCTACGGCGCACAGGACGTCTGCCGCGCCCTGGATCTCGACCGGGGAACCCCCGTCGTCCTCTGCGACGCTCGTGACCGTGACTCGGGGAAGGAGGTGCTGATCCGGCTCGTCGAGTACGCCGGGCGGGTGCACACCGCCCGGCTGCTCGACTCCGTGAGCTGACCGGTCGGAGGTGCTTCAGCCGGCGACGGCCTTCTGCGCCAGGACCTTGTCGATCGAGACCCGCACCAGGAGTTCCCCCGGCCGGCCGTTGCGTTCCCCGAACGCCTCGGCGTTCTCCTCGCCCATGTACCGCCCGGCGATACGGGTGGCCCACTCGCGGAGTTCGTCGAGGTCCTCGAAGAGCTGGGCGCGCCCCTGCACCACGACGAAGTCGAACGGCGGACGGTCGTCGTCCACGCAGAGGGCGACCCGCCCGTCGCGGGCCAGATTGCGTCCCTTCACGCTCTCCTTGGAGGTGTTGAACACCACCTCGTTCCCGTCGAGCAGGAACCAGATCGGCGCCACGTGCGGGCTCCCGTCAGCCCGGACGGTGGACAGCTTCGCCGTGCGGGTGCCCTGTGACAGGAAGGCCCGCCATTCCGTGTCGGTCATCTTCTGTGCCATGTCACCATCCTGCTTGCCCGTCAGGCGGACGTGGTGAAGGCTGGCGGAGAGACCTCCGGCCAGGGGGAGTCGTCACACGGGGAGATCGTCATCATGGTGCACAAGGGACTGGGCTGGCTGCTGGACGACTTTACCGAGCGCGTGGAGCAGGTGCGGCACGCACTCGTCCTGTCCAACGACGGACTCGTGACAGGGGCGAGCACGGGCCTACGGCGCGAGGACGCCGAACACCTCGCCGCCGTCGCGTCCGGACTGCACAGCCTCGCCAAGGGGTCGGGCCTTCACTTCGGTGCCGGGCAGGTGCGTCAGACGATGGTCGAGTTCGACGACGCGGTGCTGTTCGTCACGGCGGCCGGCAGCGGCAGCTGCCTGTGTGTACTCAGCGCCGCGGAGGCCGACATCGGTCAGATCGCCTACGAGATGACACTGCTCGTCAACCGGGTCGGCGAGCACCTCGGAATCGACGCCCGCCAGCCCGAGCGGTTCCCGCCCACCGACGTCTGACCTGCGCGTTTTCAGCCCCCGCGAAGTTATCCACAGGCTCGCCACGGGATCGGCCGAAGCGGCTACGGTGGTGTGACCGCGAGCGCACGGAGCGTGAGCGAAGTCCGTCGACCACCACTTCACGGGGGAGAAACGCCATGTCCGGCAACACCATCGCGAGTACGCAGGTCCTCACCCGCTCGCCGAGCCGCGCCGCACGCGAACTGGGACTGAAGCGGCGTGAGTTCGAGCTGGCGGTGAATCTGGGACGGATCCGCACGCTGCCCGACGAAGGCGGCGGAGGGCGCCGCGTCGCCGACGCCGAGATCGAGCGGTTGCGCTCACAGGAGGGATTCCCGGCGCCGCTCCTTGAACGGGTGCGGACCGTGAGCACGAACGAGGCGGCCCGTCTCATGGGCGTGACGGGGGGCCGGTTCACACGCCTGGCCCGGCTGGGGCTCGTGGCGCCGGTCGCGTTCTGTCTGAACCGCTATCGGGCGCTCGTGTGGCTCTATCTTGCCGACGAGGTGAGCCGGTTCGCGGCCGACGAGCAGAACGCACGGGTGGTGAGGGGCCGCGTGCTGCCCGAGGAGCTACTGGTTCGGCTACGGGACGGGACGGACCTGCGCGCCCGCAACTGGCGCGGACGGCACCTGGGGTTCCTGCTGCGCCGGGCCGACAGCCCCTGGGAGCGTGCCGGCGCCCTGGCAGCACTGCTGGAGCCCGTTCATGTCGCGGAGGTCGTCGAGGATTCCTCCGAGCGCGCCCTGGTGAACCGGTTCCGTCCGGGGCCACCGACCCACGGCGCCCCCGACTCGCCGTCGGCGCTGCTCGCCGAGAAGCTCATGACAGCCGACGAACCCGACGAGATCGGCTGGCTGCGGGCCGAACTCGCCCAGGTGTTGGACGAGGCCCGCGCTCAGCGGCCGGCGTTCCGACAGCCACACGGCCACGGTGACACGGGCCGTACGGCGCACCCGGACGATTCCGCTCGCACGAACCGTGTGGGGCACGCTGCCGGATCCGCTCACGCGCATCACGTGGTGGGCGCGGCCGGGCCCGCTCACCCGCATCGTCCGGTGCGCGGGCAGGGCGCCGGGCACAGTGGGCGTCTGCCCGTGACCCGACCGCCCACACACGGATCCACACGCCGATCCGCACCCCGAACCGAGGCGCAGACCCGCGCGCCGCAGCCGGAGCGCCCTCGCAGCCTGCTGAGCCGACTGCTCCGCAGAGGCCGGTGAAGGCGCGCCGGCCACCTGGTAGAGCGCTTTCCTACAGCGCCCTGAACAGCCCTTCCTGGACGACCGACACCAGCAGACGGCCCTCCAGGTCGTAGATCCGTCCGCGGGCGAGCCCTCGCCCGCCGGTCGCGATCGGCGACTCCTGGTCGTAGAGGAACCACTCGTCCGCGCGGAACGGCCGGTGGAACCACATCGCGTGGTCGAGCGACGCCATGTCGAAGCCGCGCGGACCCCACAGCGGTTCGACAGGAATGCGCACGGCGTCCAGCAGGGTCATGTCGCTCGCGTACGTCAGCGCGCAGGTGTGCACCAGCGGGTCGTCACCGAGCGGCCCGACGGCGCGCATCCACACGGCGCTGCGAGGCTCCGCGTCCTTGATCTCCTCAGGCGTCCAGCGCAGTCGGTCCACGTACCGGATGTCGAACGGCTGGCGGCGCGCCATCCGCTCCAACTGCTCCGGCAGCGCGCCCAGGTGTTTCCGGATCTCCTCGGCGACGGTCGGCAGGGACTCGGGGTCCGGCACCTCGCGGGCCGGCGGCAGCTGGTGCTCGAAGCTCCCTTCCTCGGATTGGTGAAAGGAGGCGGTGAGGTTGAAGATCGTGCGGCCCTGCTGCACGGCCGTGACCCGGCGGGTCGTGAACGACCGCCCGTCACGGACCCGTTCGACCTGGTACACGATCGGCACGCCGGGGCGCCCTGGGCGCAGGAAGTACGCGTGCAGCGAGTGCACCGGCCGGTCGCCCTCAGTGGTGCGCCCGGCGGCGACGAGCGCCTGGCCGGCCACCTGGCCGCCGAAGACTCGCTGCAGCGATTCCTCGGGGCTGCGGCCCCGGAAGATGTTGACCTCGATCTGCTCCAGATCGAGCAGGTCGACGAGCCTCTCGGCCGGGTTTGTCATGACTGTCTTTCTCCTGTGCTCACAGCTGGCCCACGTCGGTGACGCGGACCACGGCACGGCCTTCGGCGTCGGAGGCCGCAAGATCGATCTCGGCGCTGATACCCCAGTCGTGATCGTCGCTGGGATCGTCGAAGATCTGCCGGACGCGCCACAACCCGTGCTCCGGCTCCTCCTCGATCAGCAGCAGCTTGGGGCCACGCGCGTCGGGGCCTGTGCCGAGGTCGTCGTACTCGTCCCAGTACTTGTCCATGGCTTCGCCCCAGCTGTCGGCGTCCCAGCCGGACTCGGCGTCCATTTCGCCGAGCTCCGCCATCTGGTCGAGCGCGGCCAGCTCGACACGGCGGAACAGAGCGTTGCGGACCAGCACCCGGAAGGCGCGTGCGTTGGAGGTGACCGGCTTGACCTGGTCGGCCTTCTCCTGGGCCTCCTCGGCGGTCATCTCCTGCGGGTTGGCGAGTTGCTCCCACTCGTCCAGCAGGCTGGAGTCGACCTGGCGCACCATCTCGCCGAGCCACTCGATCAGGTCCTGGAGGTCCTCGGACTTGAGGTCGTCGGGGATGTTGTGCTCGAGGGCCTTGTAAGCGCCGGCCAGGTAGCGCAGCACGATTCCCTCGGTGCGGGCCAGCTCGTAGTACGAGACCAGCTCCGTGAAGGACATCGCACGCTCGTACATGTCCCGGATGACGGACTTCGGCGACAGCGGATGGTCGCCGACCCAAGGGTGGCTCTTGCGGTACGTGTTGTACGCGTGGAAGAGCAACTCCTCCAACGGCTTCGGGTAGGAGACGTCCTGGAGCCGCTCCATGCGCTCCTCGTACTCGACGCCGTCCGCCTTCATCGCGGCCACGGCCTCACCGCGCGCCTTGTTCTGCTGGGCGGCGAGGATCTGGCGCGGATCGTCCAGCGTGGACTCCACGACGGACACCATGTCCAGTGCGTACGAGGGCGATTCGGGGTCCAGCAGCTCGAAGGCGGCCAGCGCGAAGGTGGACAGCGGCTGGTTGAGCGCGAAGTCCTGCTGCAGGTCCACGGTGAGACGGACGATGCGGCCCTCGGTGTCCGGTTCGTCCAGTTTCTCGACGATGCCGCCGTCCAGCAGCGAGCGGTAGATGGCGATCGCCCGCCGGATGTGCCGCAGCTGCTGCTTGCGCGGCTCGTGGTTGTCCTCCAGGAGATGCCGCATGGCCTCGAAGGCGTTGCCGGGCCGGGCGATCACCGACAGCAGCATGGTGTGCGTGACCCGGAACCGGGACGTCAGCGGTTCCGGCTCGGAGGTGATCAGCCTCTCGAAGGTGTCGTCGCTCCAGGCGACGAAGCCTTCCGGTGCCTTCTTGCGCACGACCTTCCGGCGCTTCTTCGGGTCGTCGCCCGCCTTGGCGAGGGCCTTCTCGTTCTCGATGACGTGCTCGGGCGCCTCGGCGACCACGAAGCCGGCCGTGTCGAAGCCCGCCCGTCCGGCCCGCCCGGCGATCTGGTGGAACTCACGGGCACGCAGGGTGCGCACCCGGCTGCCGTCGTACTTGGTCAGGGCGGTGAACAGCACGGTGCGGATCGGCACGTTGACGCCCACGCCCAGCGTGTCCGTGCCGCAGATGACCTTCAGCAGACCGGCCTGGGCGAGCTTCTCGACCAGGCGGCGGTACTTGGGCAGCATGCCGGCGTGGTGCACGCCGATGCCGTGCCGGACGTAGCGGGAGAGATTGCGGCCGAACTTGGTGGTGAAGCGGAAGTTGCCGATCAGCTCGGCGATCTGCTCCTTCTCCTCACGCGAGCACATGTTGATGCTCATCAGAGCCTGGGCCCGCTCCACCGCCTGGGCCTGGGTGAAGTGCACGATGTAGACGGGTGCCTGCTTGGTGTCCAGCAGCTCCGTCAGCGTCTCCGTGAGCGGGGAGCGCCGGTACTCGTAGGAGAGGGGCACCGGACGCGTCGCGGAACGGACCACCGACGTCGGGCGGCCGGTGCGCCGGGTGAGGTCCTTCTCGAACATCGAGACGTCGCCGAGGGTGGCGGACATGAGGACGAACTGCGCCTGCGGGAGTTCGAGCAGGGGGATCTGCCAGGCCCAGCCGCGATCCGGCTCCGCGTAGAAATGGAACTCGTCCATCACGACCTGGCCGATGTCCGCGTTCCGGCCGTCGCGCAGGGCGATCGAGGCGAGCACCTCGGCGGTGCAGCAGATCACCGGGGCGTCGGCGTTCACGGAGGCGTCGCCGGTGAGCATGCCGACGTTCTCGGTGCCGAACAGCTTGCACAGCTCGAAGAACTTCTCCGAGACCAGCGCCTTGATCGGAGCCGTGTAGAAGGTGACCTCGTCCCTGGCCAGCGCGGCGAAGTGGGCACCCGCGGCGATCATGCTCTTGCCGGACCCGGTGGGCGTCGACACGATCACGTTCGCGCCGGAGACCACCTCGATCAGTGCCTCCTCCTGGTGGGGGTAGAGCGTGAGACCGCGCTCCTGCGCCCACGACTCGAAGGCTTCGTAGAGGGCGTCGGGGTCGGCGGTCTGCGGCAGCTGATCGATGAGGGTCACGCCCCCATCTTGCCTGGCCTTCCGTCCGATGCGGGAATCGGATGCCCGCACGAAGATCGCGACCGCTACGCTGTGCCGCCGACACGATGTCAGCGCGGCAGGTCAACTGGACAGCGGCGCACGAAGAATGGGGCGGGCAGCGGCAATGATGGGACCAGCACACTCTCTCTCGGGAGCCGCGGCCTGGCTCGGCGTCGGAGCGGCCGCTGCCGCGGCAGGGCACGGGATGCCCTGGCCGGTCCTGCTGTGCGGCGCGCTGATCTGCGCGGGAGCCGCGCTCGCCCCCGATCTCGACCACAAGGCCGCCACCATCTCGCGCGCCTTCGGACCGGTGTCGCGCTGGCTCTGCGAGATCGTCGACAAGCTGTCGTACGCCGTCTACAAGGCCACGAGGAAGCCGGGCGACCCCCGTCGCTCCGGTGGGCACCGCACGCTCACGCACACCTGGCTGTGGGCGGTCATGATCGGCGCGGGTGCCTCGGTGCTGGCGGTCACCGGCGGGCGCTGGGCGGTGCTGGCGATCCTCTTCGTCCACATGGTGCTGGCCATCGAGGGCCTGCTCTGGCGGGCCACGCGCGGTACCAGCGCGGACGTCCTGGTCTGGCTCCTCGCCGCCACGAGCGCCTGGATCATCGCAGGAGTCCTGGACCAGCCGGGCAACGGTGCGGACTGGCTCTTCACGGAGCCGGGCCAGGAGTACCTCTGGCTCGGACTGCCGATCCTGCTGGGCGCGCTGGTGCACGACATCGGGGACGCGCTGACCGTCTCGGGCTGCCCGATACTGTGGCCGATCCCGCTGGGCCGCAAGCGCTGGTACCCGATCGGGCCGCCGAAGGCCATGCGGTTCCGGGCCGGCAGCTGGGTGGAGCTGAAGGTGCTGATGCCGGTGTTCATGGTGCTCGGCGGAGTCGGCGGCGCTGCGGCCCTCAACGTGATCTGAGGCTCCGCGCGGCACGCTCGAAGGCGTCAGTCGGCGCCTTGGCGCGTGCCCTCGCCGTATCGGCGCTCGAAGCGGGCGACGCGGCCCTCGGTGTCCACCGTCCGCGCCTTGCCTGTGTAGAAGGGGTGGCTCTCCGAGGAGATCTCGACGTCCACGACGGGGTAGGTCTCGCCGTCGTCCCACTCGATGGTCTGCTCGCTGGTCGCGGTGGACCGGGTCAGGAAGGCGTACCCGGCGGAGCGGTCGCGGAAGACGACCGGGTGGTAGGCGGGCTGCTTGTCCTGCTGCATGGCTGCTCCTGGTGCGGAGGGGGCATGGGCGGAGGCGTCGGGCGGGCGCGGCCGGCGTCAGCCGGACAGGGCGTCCTCGTCGACGATGTGGACGGCGGCCTCCTCGGCGGAGGCGGCCGCCCCGTCGATGCCGACGTCCGTGGCGATCAGCGCGGATTCGTCGTCCTCATGGGCTCCCTCGTCGGGAGCGACGAGCCGGCCGGACCGGGCGAAACCGACCTCGTTGTCCAGGAGCTCCCCGTCGGTGCCGTCCGCGTCACCGAGGCCGTCCCCTTCGAACACGTCCGACTCGGGCACCTCCTCGGCCAGCCGCTCGTCCAGGGTCTCGCCCCGCGCCCGCTCGGCGGCCGTCACGCCGGTGTGCTCCACCGCCCACGGCCGCTCCGGAGGGGACCAGCCCCGATCCAGGGGGTCGCTGACACCGTCGTTCTCCAGGGTGTCCTCCCCGTCGAGCAGCCCCGTGTCCTCACGCTGCTCGGACCCGTCGGGCTGGTAGACGTCGTCTCCCCATCCGTCGGCGCTGTTCACGGGTACCTCCAGGTGGTGAGGTCGGGGCCGTTCCCGCCACGGCCGGCGGCGCGCCGTCCGTACCGGAGGCACAGGCCGCGCCCGACGCTGTCCCGCGCACTTCACGGGCGCTCCCCGAGCCTGCGCCGCTTTCCAGCCTTCCACCCCTGTTCGCCCCCGCGCAACGGCACGGGCACCGACAGGGGCCGGCCCGCTGGACCGGCAGGGGCGGACCAGCGCGCCGCCCCCTTGGCACAGCGCCGCGGGAGGCCGCCCTCACGGGCGGTTCGTCACCCCTCAGCCATGCCACGACCTCCACAGCGCCGCGTACGCCCCGTCCGCCTCGACCAGCTCGGCATGGCTGCCCAGCTCGCTGATGCGGCCGTCCTCGACGACGGCGATGACGTCGGCGTCGTGTGCGGTGTGCAGGCGGTGGGCGATGGCGACCACGGTGCGGCCTTCGAGGACGCGGGCCAGGGACCGTTCCAGGTGGCGGGCCGCGCGAGGGTCGAGGAGGGACGTGGCCTCGTCCAGGACCAGTGTGTGCGGGTCGGCCAGCACCAGCCGGGCGAGCGCGATCTGCTGGGCCTGCGCCGGGGTGAGCGCGACCCCGCCCGAGCCGACCTCGGTGTCCAGCCCTTCCTCCAGGGCCCGCGCCCACCCGTCGGCGTCGACCGCGGCGAGCGCGGCCCACAGCTCGGCGTCGGTCGCGCCGGTGCGGGCGAGCAGCAGGTTGTCGCGCAGGGCGCCGACGAAGACGTGGTGCTCCTGGTTGACGAGGGCCACGTGGGAGCGGACGCGTTCCGCGGGCATCCGGGACAGTTCCGCGCCGCCGAGGGTGATCCGGCCGTCCCTCGGCGCGTAGATCCCGGCGAGCAGCCGGCCCAGCGTCGACTTGCCCGCACCCGAGGGACCGACCAGCGCCACCCGGGTGCCGGGGGCGACCCTCAGCGACACCTCGCGCAGCACGTCGACACCCTCGAGGTAACCGAAGTACACCTGATCGGCGTGCACGTCCCGGCCGTCCGGCGCCGGCCCCTGGTCCCCGGCGGCGGGCTCGATTTCACGGACGCCGACGAGCCGGGCCAGCGACACCTGGGCCACCTGCAGCTCGTCGTACCAGCGCAGGATCAGTCCGACCGGATCGACGAGCATCTGCGCGATCAGCGCGCCCGTGGTCAGCTGCCCGACGTCGAGCCAGCCCTGGAGCACGAAGACCCCGCCGACCATCAGGACGGAGGTGAGCACGGTCACATGGGTGACGTTGATCACCGGGAACAGCACCGAGCGCAGCCAGAGCGTGTAGCGCTCCCAGGCCGTCCACTCCTTGATCCGGCGCTCCGACAGTTCCACCCGGCGCTCGCCGAGCCGGTGCGCCTCGACGGTGCGCCCGGCGTCCACGGTCTCGGCGAGCGCCGCGGCCACGGCGGCGTACCCGGACGCCTCCGACCGGTAGGCGGCCGGCGCCCTGCGGAAGTACCAGCGGCAACCGATCACCAGCAGTGGCAGGGCGAGCAGCACGGCCCCCGCGAGCGGCGGTGCCGTCACCACCAGGCCGCCCAGCAGCAGGGCGACCCACACCACACCGATCGCCAGTTGGGGCACGGCTTCGCGCATGGCGTTGCCGAGCCGGTCGATGTCGGTGGTGATCCGGGACAGGAGGTCACCCGTGCCCGCCCGCTCCAGGACTCCTGGTGGCAGCCCGACGGACCGCACGAGGAAGTCCTCGCGCAGATCGGCCAGCATCCGTTCGCCGAGCATCGCGCCGCGCAGCCGCACCTGCCGCACGAACACGGCCTGTACGGCCAGCGCGAGCAGGAAGAACGTCACCGTGAGGCCCGGATTCAGCTCACGGGCCTTGTCCGAGACCCCTTCGACGAGCCCGCCGAGCAGATAGGGGCCGACCATGGACGCGATCACTGCGATCGTGTTGACGGCGACGAGGAGCAGGAACGCCCGGCGGTGCCGGCGGAACAGTTCGGTGACGTAGGCGCGTACGGTCGCGGGGCCACCGATGGGCAGGGTGTGCGCCGTCGTCGGGGCGGCCGGGTCGTACGCCGGTGGCGCCACGCCGATCATGCTGTCTCCTCGATCTCATCCAGTGCGTCCAGCTCGTCCATCTGGTCCAGCTTGTCGAGTCCGCCGGCCTCGAACCCGGCGAGTGCGCCGGTCAGGGCGGCGGACTCCTCCTCGGTCTCCCGGGTCACCACGGCCCGGTACCGGGGGTCCTGGTGCACCAGGTCCCGGTGCAGCCCGACGGCCGCGACCTCGCCCTCGTGGACGAGCACCACACGATCCGCGCGGTCCAGGAGCAGCGGCGAGGAGGTGAAGACGACCGTCGTGCGCCCGGTCCGCAGCTCGCGCACGCCCTCCGCGATCCGTGCCTCGGTGTGGGAGTCGACGGCGGAGGTCGGTTCGTCCAGGACGAGCACCTCCGGATCGGTGATCAGCGACCGGGCGAGGGCCAGCCGCTGGCGCTGGCCACCGGAGAGGGAGCGCCCGCGTTCCGTGATCCGGGCGTCCATCGGGTCGTCCGCGTCGAGCGAGCCCTGCACGAGCGCCGCCAGTACGTCCTCGCACTGCGCGGCCGTCAGGGCCTTGTCCGCGCGGACCTTTCCGGACGCGGGGACATCGAGCAGTTCGCGCAGGGAGCCCGACAGGAGCACGGGATCCTTGTCCTGGACGAGGACGGCCGTCCTCGCGCGATCCAGCGGCAGCTCGTCGAGCGCGACACCGCCGAGCAGCACCGAGATGCCCGCCTCCGCCGGATGGCCGCCGAGCCGCTCCGCCAGCCGACCCGCCACGTCAGGGTCACCGCACACCACGGCGGTGAACCGGCCGGACGGCGCGAGCAGACCGCTGGCCGGGTCGTACAGGTCCCCCGACGGCACTTCACCGGAGGGCAGGGCTCTGGGGGACGGGTCCTGGGACGGGAGGTCGCCCGAGGGCAGGGCACCGAAGGACTTGTCCTCGGAGGGCAGGTCGCCAGAGTGCGAGCCCTCATGTGAGTCCACGCGCAAGCCCTTGCCGGACGGTTCGTCGGAGGCCTCGCGGGACGACTTCACCGAGCCCTCGCCCGCCCCGTCGCCGTCCGTCGCCCGCCGCAGCGACAGCACGCGCGCCGCCCGATGGGCGGAGGGGCGCGAGAAGGAGTACGCCATCGCGATCTCCTCGAAGTGCCGCAGCGGATAGGTGAGGAGCATGACCGAGCTGTAGACGGTGACGAGTTCGCCGACGGTGATCCGGCCCTGCCGGGCGAGGTGTACGCCGTACCAGACGACCGCGATGAGGAGCAGTCCCGGCAGCAGTACCTGGATCGCCGAGATCAGCGACCACATCCGCGCGTTGTGCACGGCCGCGTGGCGGACCTCCTGCGAGGCGCGGCGGTATCGGTCGAGGAAGAGTTCCTCGCCGCCGATGCCGCGCAGGACGCGCAGTCCGGCAACGGTGTCGGAGGCGAGTTCGGTGGCGTGTCCCGCCTTCTCCCGCTGGACGTCGGCACGCCGGGTCGCGCGCGGGAGCAGGGGCAGTACGGCCAGTGCGAGCACGGGCAGGCCGAGGGCGATGACGACGCCGAGGGCCGGCTGGTGGACGACGAGACCGATGCAGACCAGCACGATCGTGAGGGCGGCCGCGGTGAAGCGGGACACGGCCTCCACGAACCAGCCGATCTTCTCGACGTCACCCGTGGAGACGGCGACGACCTCGCCGGCCGTGACCCGCCGGGTCAGGGTTGATCCCAGGTACGCGGCCTTGCGGGCCAGGAGTTGCTGGACCCGGGCCGCCGCGGTGATCCAGTTGGTGACGGCGGCCCGGTGCAGGAAGGTCTCTCCGACTGCGTTGCCCGCGCACGCCAGCGCCATCAGTCCTCCCGCGAGGGCGAGCCGCTCCCCGGAACGGTCGACCACGGCCTGGACGGCGAAGCCGACGCAGAACGGCAGTGAGGAGACCGACACGAAGTGCACCAGTCCCCAGAGCAGGGCGATGAGCTGACCGCGCAGCTGGTTCCGGCCGAGCCACCACAGGAACCGCGGCCCTGAACGAGCGTCCGGCACACCAGGGTCGGGATACGGAAGGTCTTGAATCTGCATGACATCCCAGTGGCTCTTGTCAGGGCGGAAGGGGTGATGGGGAAGGGGGTGCGGGAGGGGAGGGGGAGCGGCGGAAGGCTGCCCGGGCCGACGGGAATCGCGAGGGCAGGGGGTGGGGCGGGACGGCGGCCGGGGCCGCTCAGGGACATGGGTGACTGCAAGGGGCACCGAACCGTGAAAGGCTCGCGCCACAGACCTGTCCGAGGCAACCGGTTTTCTGAATCACCGCACAGAACCGGCTACCCCCCTCTCCCGCTCGCGTGAGCCCTCGTTCCCCGAGTCTCGTCGCGCGACCCCGACTCGCCGTGGGAAGCGCATGCGCGAGGATCGGACGCCGCGTGTCCGCCCCCTTCACCTTTATCGCGACGCAGTCGACAACGGACCGTCCCGTGCAGGGGCTAAAGGATTCAGCACTGCCCTGCGCCGCCGCTCCCGCCGTCCACCAATGTGTCCAGCAGCGTCCCCAGCACCCGCCGCTCCACGTCCGTCAGCGGTGCCAGGATCTCCTCCGCCGCCGTCCTCCGCGCCCCGTGCAGTTCGCGCAGTGTCTCGCGTCCGTGGTCCGTCAGCTCGATCCGGATCACCCGGCGGTTGGTCGGATCGGGTGCCCTGCGCACCTGGCCGTTCGCCTCCAGCCCGTCGACCAGCGTGGTCACCGCCCTCGGGACGACCTCAAGCCGCCCGGCGAGGTCGGCCATGCGGGGCGGGGCGTCGTACTCGGCGAGCGTGCGCAGCAGACGGGACTGGGCTGGAGTGATGCCGTGGATGCGCTGCTGGAGGTGGCGCTTCTGGATCCGGTGCACCCGGCGGGTGAGCCGCAGCAACTGCTCGGCGAGCAGTCCGTCGGGATCGGGCGTGGTCATGCGGGAACAATATCAGGATGGCATTCATTGTGAGTATAGGTAACAATGAGCTATGATCCATTCGGACAACGTCGACTCATTCACGTAGGAGCCCATGAAGCCCGACCATGAACCCGCCTGGCGGCCTGCTGCCGCCGACGCGGACCAGCCGCGGCAGGTGCGCCGCATCCTCAAGCTGTTCCGTCCCTACCGAGGCCGCCTCGCCGTGGTCGGCCTGCTGGTCGCCGCCGCCTCGGTCGTCTCCGTCGCCACGCCCTTCCTGCTGAAGGCGATCCTCGACACCGCCATCCCCCAGGGGCGCACCGGCCTGCTCACCCTGCTTGCCCTCGGCATGATCCTCAGTGCCGTCCTGACCAGCGTCTTCGGCGTCCTGCAGACGCTCATCTCCACCACCGTCGGCCAGCGGGTCATGCATGACCTGCGCACAGCGGTCTACGGCCGCCTGCAGCGCATGTCGCTCGCCTTCTTCACCCGGACCCGGACGGGCGAGGTCCAGTCCCGCATCGCCAACGACATCGGCGGCATGCAGGCGACCGTCACCTCCACCGCCACCTCCCTGGTCTCCAACTTCACCAGCGTCGTCGCCACGGTCGTCGCGATGCTCGCCCTGGACTGGCGGCTGACCGTCGTCTCCCTGCTCCTGCTGCCGGTGTTCGTGTGGATCAGCCGCAGGGTCGGCGACGAGCGCCGGAAGATCACCACCCAGCGCCAGAAGCAGATGGCCACGATGGCGGCGACGGTCACCGAGTCGCTGTCGGTCAGCGGGATTCTGCTGGGCCGCACCATGGGGCGTGCCGAGTCGCTGACGCGCTCCTTCGCCGACGAATCGGACCGCCTGGTCGACCTGGAAGTGCGGTCGAACATGGCGGGCCGCTGGCGGATGGCCGTCATCACGATCGTCATGGCCGCCATGCCCGCCGTCATCTACTGGACCGCCGGCTTCGTCCTCCACGTCGGGGGACCCGGCGTCTCCATCGGCACCATCGTCGCCTTCGTCTCCCTCCAGCAGGGGCTGTTCCGCCCGACGGTCAGCCTCCTGAGCACGGGTGTGCAGATCCAGACGTCGCTGGCCCTGTTCCAGCGCATCTTCGAGTACCTGGACCTGCCGATCGACATCACCGAACGCGAGCGGCCGACCCGTCTGGACAGAGTCAAGGGCGAGGTGCGCTTCGAGGACGTCGAGTTCCGTTACGACGGCAGCGGCAGGCCGATCCTCGCCGGCATCGACCTCACCGTCCCGGCCGGCGGCAGCCTCGCGATCGTCGGGCCGACCGGCGCCGGGAAGTCCACGTTGGGCTATCTCGTGCCACGGCTGTACGACGTCACCGGCGGCCGGGTGACCCTCGACGGGGTCGATGTCCGCGATCTCGACTTCGACACCCTCGCACGAGCGGTCGGCGTCGTCTCCCAGGAGACGTACCTCTTCCATGCCTCGGTCGCCGACAACCTTCGCTTCGCCAAGCCCGACGCCACCGACGAGGAGTTGAGCGCGGCGGCACGGGCGGCCCAGATCCACGACCACATCGCGGCGCTGCCCGACGGCTACGAAACGATCGTCGGCGAGCGCGGCCACCGCTTCTCCGGTGGTGAGAAGCAGCGCCTGGCCATCGCGCGCACCATCCTGCGCGATCCGCCGGTTCTGATCCTCGACGAGGCCACGAGTGCCCTGGACACCCGCACCGAGCACGCCGTCCAGAAGGCGATCGACGCCCTGTCGGCCAACCGGACGACGCTCACGATCGCGCACCGGCTCTCCACGGTCCGGGGCGCCGACCAGATCCTCGTCCTGGATTCCGGCGGCGCGGTCGAGCGGGGGACGCACGAGGAACTACTGGAGTTGGGCGGGAGATACGCGGCACTGGTCCGCCGTGATGCCCAACTGGAGCCGACAAGCTGACGATATGCCGGGTTTGCGGTGATCTGCGGGTTACCGTGCCCGCATGCAGATGAACACTCCGCCACGGAGCACGACTCGCACGATCCGACTGACGCGCCGGGGCCGCGCCGCCCTCATCGCGACCGGCGCCGTGGTGGCAGGCACCGCCGTGGCGGTGCCGTTGCTGTTGCTGGAAGGCGAGGAGAAGCCGGCCAGACCGGCGACCCTGGTGATCCCGGAGGGCTGGCGCGCCGGCCAGGTCTTCGCCGCCGTCGACAAGGCCCTCGCCCTGCCCGCCGACTCCACCGAGAAGGCTGTCTCCCGCGCCCACCTCAAACTGCCGAACGAGGCCGAGGGCAACCCGGAGGGCTATCTCTTCCCGGCGACCTATCCGCTGGCGAAGGGCACGACGCCGGAGAAGGTGCTGGCCAAGATGGTCGACACCGCCAACGACAAGTTCAACGGCGCGCCGATCGCCGCCGGCGCGCAGCGCAACGCCATGAACGTCTATCAGGCGGTCACCATCGCCAGCATCGTCCAGGCCGAGGCCGGCAACAAGGCCGACATGGCGAAGGTGGCCCGGGTCGTCTTCAATCGGTTGGAGCGCGGCATGCCGCTCCAGATGGACTCCACCATCAACTACGCGCTGAACCGCCACACCCTCAGGACGACGCTGGACGACACCCGTATCGACAGCCCGTACAACTCCTACCAGCGGATGGGCCTGCCGCCCACACCCATCGACAACCCCGGTGAGCAGGCGGTGCGCGCCGCGATCAACCCGACCCCGGGGGACTGGCTGTACTTCGTCACGGTCAAGCCGGGCGACACCCGCTTCACGGCCGACTACGCACAGCACCAGCGCAACGTCGCCGAGTTCAACGCCGTGCAGAGAAGCCAGAGCCCGGCACGCTGAGCCCACGGGACATCAGGAACCTCCCCACAAAGATGCGGGCGGCATGGTGTCCCGTGGGAGCGGGTGGGTCACGCGGCGACCGACTCCCCCTGCTCTCCGCCTCGTCCCACTCCTTCGTCCCCACCCGCGCCAGTCCCGCCCAGCTGTTCTTCGTGCCCCCGCGTCACCTGCTGCCCTTCCCGCGTCGTCGCCAGCAGCCGCCTGATCTCCCGCACCGCCGCCCGGCCCGCCCGGTTGGCCCCGATGGTGCTGGCCGACGGGCCGTAGCCGACGAGATGGACACGCGGGTCGTCGACCGCACGGGTCCCCTCGACGCGGATGCCACCGCCCGGCTCGCGCAGCCGGAGGGGCGTGAGGTGTTCGATGGCGGGCCGGAAACCCGTCGCCCAGAGGATGACGTCGGCATCGACGTGCCGTCCGTCCTCCCACTCCACGCCGTCGGGGGTGATGCGGACGAACATCGGCTGCCGGTCCAGCACCCCGTCGGCCAGGCCCTGCCGAACGGCGTCGTTCAGCGGCAGCCCCGTCACGGAGACCACGCTCCGCGGCGGCAGTCCTTGTCGTACGCGCTCCTCGACGAGTGCGACGGCCGCGCGGCCCGCGTCCTCGTCGAACGGCCCCTCGCGGAAGACCGGCGGCCGACGGGTCACCCAGGTGGTGGCGGCCGCATACGGGGCGATCTCCAGCAGATGCTGCGTGCCGGACGCACCGCCGCCCACGACGATCACCCGCTGCCCGGCGAACTCCTCGGGCCCGGGGTACTGCGCGGTGTGCAGCTGGCGTCCACGAAAGACCTCCTGGCCCGGGTAGCGCGGCCAGAAGGGCCGGTCCCAGGTCCCGGTCGCGTTGATCAGCGCCCGTGTGGACCAGTTCCCGGCGGAGGTCTTGACGAGGAGCCGACCGTCGGAGCCGTCCCGGACGGCCCGTACGTCTACAGGCCGCCGTACCCGCAGATCGAACTCCTTCTCGTACGCGGCGAAGTACTCCCGGATCACCTCGGACGACCGCCGCGCCGGATCGGCGCCCACGAGTTCCCTTCCCGGCAGCGCGTGCATCCCGTGCACCTTGCCGTACGTCAGCGAGGGCCAGCGGAACTGCCAGGCACCGCCGGGACCGGGGGAGTGGTCCAGCACCACGAAGTCGCGGTCGGGTTCGAACCCGCTCCGCCGCAGGTGATAGGCGCCGGCCAGACCTGCCTGACCAGCGCCTATGACGACAACATCGACCTCATCCGTGGTGTTCACGACGGTACGAACAGCGCCACCGTCATGGATCTTCCCCGTTGCCCACCACAGTGACCGAGATCGCTGCGACCAGGGGATCGGCGCGGTCAAGGGAGGCGACGGCACCAGGAAGATCACTGACACGAGGCGGGATCACCGGGACGAGAGGGATCACCAGGAGATGGGACGAGAGGGGGATCACCAAGAAATGGGACGAGAGCGATCACCGAGAGAGGGGGCGATCACCGAGACGACCGAGGTCAATGGGACCGGCGGGCGGGCGGTGTCCTGAAGCGTCGGATCACCGTCCGCCCGAAACGAGCAGTGGCGCACCCGCCGCCACCTCGGGCGTACCACCCAGCAGCCCACGTGCCGCCAGCTCCGGAATCACTCCCTCCCCGAACCAGTACGCCTCCTCCAGATGCGGATAGCCGGAGAGCACGAAGTGCTCCACGCCGAGTGCGTGGTACTCCGCGATCAGTTCGGCGACCTCGGCATGGCTGCCGACCAGCGCGGTCCCGGCCCCGCCACGGACGAGGCCCACGCCCGCCCAGAGGTTCGGGTAGATCTCCAGTCGCTCCCGTGAGCCTCCGTGCAGCGCCAGCATCCGCCGCTGCCCCACCGACTCGCTGCGACCGAGCGCCGCCTGCGCCGCGTCGATCGTGCCGGCGTCGAGGTCGTCCAGCAGTCGGTGCGCCACCCCCCAAGCCTCGGCCGAGGTGTCGCGCGAGATGGTGTGGAGCCGGACGCCGAAGCGGACGGTACGGCCCTCCTGGCGGGCCAGCGCGCGGATCCAGCCGATCTTCTCCGCGACCTGTGCGGGCGGCTCGCCCCAGGTCAGATACACGTCGGAGTGACGTGCGGCGACCGGGCCGGCCGCGGCAGACGACCCGCCAAAGAACAGCTCCGGCAGCGGGTCGGGCGGCAGCGCGGTCAGCCCGCCCTCGATGTCGTAGTGCGCGCCGTGGAAGTCGTAGGGCCGGCCCTGCCACACCCCGCGTACGACCGACAGGAACTCGTCGGTGCGGGAGTACCGCTCGTCGTGGTCGAGGTGGTCGCCGAAGCGGCGCTGCTCGGCTGAGTCGCCGCCGGTGACGACGTTGAGCAGCAGCCGCCCGCGGGTGAGGCGCTGATAGGTCGACGCCATCTGCGCGGCGAGGGTCGGCGAGATCACCCCGGGTCGGAAGGCGACCAGGAACTTCAGCCGCTCGGTGTGCTGAGCGAGGGCGACCGTGGTGAGCCAGGCGTCCTCGCACCAGGTTCCGGTGGGCGTCAGCACCGCCTCGAAGCCCAACTGCTCCGCCGCCTTGGCGATCTGCACGAGATAGTCCAGGTCAGGAGCGCGGACCCCGCCGACCTTGCGGACCGGGCCGGAGCCGTTCGCGGCGTAGGCGTGCCGGTCCACGAGCGTGCGGCCGTCGCCGCCCGTCGGCAGGAACCAGTGGAGTCGCACGGTCATGTCACTTCTCCTTGTAGACGTGGGGAGCGGTGCTCGACGGCGGCAGGTCGCCGTTGTAGCGGGTGTCCACGAAGGCGCCGAAGTCGACCTTGCCCGGGATCAGCTTCAGGCCGGCGAAGGTGTCGGCGATCTCCTGCTCGGACTCGATCAGTGGTTGGTCGACGGCGACCGGTACGCGAGTGCCGTTGGAGCGTTTGACCGAGGCCAGCGCCACCTCGTAGGGCAGCTTGGTGTCCTTGGCCCACACCTTCGCCCACTCCTCCGGGTGCTCGTGGACCCAGTCCTGGGCGCGCCTGAGGCGGTCGAGGTAGTCCTCGATCGCCGCCGCCTTCGCCTTGTCCCGCAGCGCGCCGGGGGCGGCCACCTGGAAGGTCAGACCGTTGGTCACGCCCCGGCCCGTGGTGAGGACGCGGCCCTGCCCGGCGTGCAGCACCTGCGAGGTGTACGGATCCCAGACCGCCCACGCGTCCACCTTGCCGCTGGTGAACGCCGCGAGCGCGTCCGCCGGCTGGAGGTACTTCACCTGTACGTCGCTCGGCGTGAGCCCGGCCTTGCGCAGTGAGGCGACCAATTGGTAGTGCGCGGACGACCCCTGGGCGACGGCCACGGACCTGCCCCTGAGCTGCTCGGTGCCGGTGAGCTTCGAGTCGTTCGGTACGAGGAGGGCGTCACCGTCGGACGTGCCGTGCCAGGCGGCCACGACCGTGATCTTGGAGTCGGCTCCGGCCGCGAACACCGGAGGGGTGTTGCCGACGCCGCCGATGTCGACGGCCCTGGCGTTGACGGCCTCCAGCAGCGGGGGGCCGGAGGTGAAGGTGGACCACTCGATCCTGTAGTCGAGGTCGTCGAGTTCACCGGCGGCACGCAGGAGCGCCTCGGACCCGCCCTTCTGGTCACCCACGTCGAGGGTCAGGGAGCCCTTGCCGTCGGTGTCCGAGCCGGAGTCGGCGGCGGAGCTGCCCCCGCAGGCGGTGAGCAGCAGGGCGAGAGGAAGGAGCAGGGCGGCGGTGGTGAGGCGTGGTCGCATGGCGGATCCGTTCCTGTCCGTTGAGGAAGTGGCCATCGAGAGAACTTGTCGCTATCAGGCGGCTGCTTCGACGCCGAGGTGCCGCAGCAGTCCCGCACGCAGCCCGGCGAAGCGGGGATCGGCGATGTCACGCGGGCGGTCCAGGTCGACGCGCTGTTCGTGGGCGATCACACCCCCGTCCATGACCAGGACGCGGTCGGCCAGCAGCACGGCCTCCTCGACGTCGTGCGTGACGAGCAGCA
This sequence comes from Streptomyces sp. NPDC002309, assembly GCF_053593375.1. Lineage (NCBI taxonomy): Bacteria > Bacillati > Actinomycetota > Actinomycetes > Kitasatosporales > Streptomycetaceae > Streptomyces > Streptomyces sp. NPDC002309. The sequence continues at coordinate 180,707 of NZ_JBSFCI010000009.1, forward strand.
CCGCGCAGCCGCGCCGCTGCCACAACTCGCCCACCAGGCGCTGAGCCGTGATGCGGGTGAGCGCGTCGAGGGCGCCGAAAGGCTCGTCGAGCAGCAGCAGATCGGGCTCGCGCACCAGGGCGCGGGCCAGCGAGGCGCGCTGGGCCTCACCGCCCGACAGGGTTTTGGGCCAAGCGTTCGTACGGTGACTCAGACCGACCTCTTCGAGGGCGTGCTCGGCGACGGAGCGGTCGGGCCGGCCGGGCAAGCCGAGCAGGACGTTGCGCCACACCTTCTTCCATGGCATCAGCCGCGGCGCCTGGAAGGCGACGGCCTTGCGGCGCGGGACCAGCACGGTGCCCTCGATGTCCCTGTCGAGTCCGGCCAGGATGCGCAACAGGGTCGACTTGCCGCAGCCGCTGCGGCCGAGCAGCGCCACGAACTCGCCCTGCTCCACCTCCAGTCGGAGGTCGCCGATGACGGCGCGGCCGTCGAAGGTCCTGGTGAGCCCCTTGACGTGCACCGCCGTGCGGGTGTTCACCGGCCCGTGAACGTCGGTCGCCATTGCAGCAGCAGCCTTTCGAGAGAACGGACGACGAAGTCGGCCAGCAGGCCGAGGAAGGCGTAGACGATCAGGCAGACCACGATCACGTCGGTCCGCAGGAAGTCGCGTGCCTGCACCATGAGGAAGCCGATCCCGGCGTCCGCGTTGATCTGCTCGGCGAAGACCAGCGCGAGCCAGGCGATGCCCAGCGAGTAGCGCAGGCCGGTCAGCGCGCCGGGCAGCGCGCCAGGCAGGACGACATGCCGCACCAGCCCCCACCGGGACAACCCGAGCGACTCACCCGCCTCGATGAGCTGGGAGTCGACACCGCGGATGCCGGCGTAGACGTTGAGGTACAGCGGGAAGGTCACGCCGAGCGTGATGACGGCGACCTTGGGTGCCTCGCCGATGCCGAACCAGATGATGAACAGGGGGATGAGCCCCACGAAGGGCACCGTCCGCAGCATCTGCACCGAGGCGTCCACCAGGTCCTCGCCGATACGGAACAGCCCTGACACCAGGGCGAGTCCGGTACCGATGAGGGTGCCCAGGAGCAGTCCGCCCGCCACGCGCCGCAGCGAGGTCGCCATGGCCGACGGCAGCGAACCGTCGGCGATCAGATCCCTGGCGACCTGGGCGATACGGCCGGGCGAGGCGAGTATGTCCGCGGTCAACATGCCTGTGGTGCTGAGCAGTTGCCAGAGCAGCAGCAGGAGGAGCGGGCCGGTGGTGCGGCGGAGCCAACGGGGGACGCGGGTGCGGCGGGAGGACGTGGGGACCAGGGGATCGAGGTGGAGGGCGGGGTGGGGGTCGGAGTACCCGTCCTTGCCGAGGGGGACAGGCAGGTCAGATGAAACAGGCGAAATATCGGGCTCGGGAGAGTTCGGCGGGGCATGGCTGATGCTCATGGCTGCTCCAGGGCGATACAGCGATACGGGGAGCCGGGCGATCCAGCGATACGGCGATACGAGGTCACGTCGTCACAGCGAGACGGCGCCACAGCGACACCGGGTCACGTCGTCATGGGGTCACGTCGTCATGTCGTCACGGTGGTACGGCGACACGGTGTCCCGACGAGACGGTCCTGTGCGCTCCCGCTCACGGCAGGAGCGGTTGCCCCACGCGGGGCAAGGGCCTGCGCAGGGGCAACGCGAGGGGGAAGGGCGTCAGCAGCCGCGGCGACACGCGGCGGAAGCCACCCGCAGCAGGTCGATGTGACCGCGCGTGGTGAGCAGAGCTGAACGCAACATGCTGCTGAACGTAGCCAGATGGCATGTTCGTGGTCAATGCCCGTCTCGCGGAGTGGACCCTCGTATCGGCGGCCGGGCGACCGTTGTGTCACCGCTGTCGGGGTGCGGGCTCGGGACATGGGTGGGGCATGGGTCAGGATGGGAGGCATGGCGCACGCGTTCACCACCCGAGTCCTTCAGGTCTCCTCCGGCTCCGAGGAGACGGTCGTCGACCTCACCCGTGACTGCGAGTCCTTCCTGGGGGAGGTGGCCGCGGGCCGCGACGGTCTGCTCAATGTCTTCGTCCCCCACGCGACCGCCGGCATCGCCGTGATCGAGACGGGGGCCGGCAGTGACGACGACCTCCTCACCGCCCTGCACACCCTGCTTCCCGCCGACGACCGCTGGCAGCACCGCCACGGCAGCCCCGGCCACGGACGTGACCATGTCGTTCCGGCGATCGTGCCGCCCCACGCGACCCTGCCGGTGGTGGGTGGGCGTCTGGAACTGGGAACGTGGCAGTCGGTGTGCCTGGTGGACACGAACGTCTCGAATCACGACCGTACGGTGCGGTTGTCGTTCCTCGGATAGTGCCGCGTCTGACGTCACTGTAGGAGTGACATCCGGCCGCACCAAACGAGACGCCCTCTGGAGCGGTCATAGCCGCTTCATCCGGCGGTTCCTCTCCCGTCAGGGCATTGCCACAGTCGGACCGGAGCCCCACCGTGCGCGAGGACTGGCCTTCGCCATACCGTGAAGTCTGCTCGCGTCAGGTGGAGACTGATGAGCTTCACCGGACGCCGGGGAGCTGACGTGACGAGCTTGGTCGGCATCAGAGGTGCCCGCGCATCACTGCAATACAATTGGCTCGAGCCGCGATTGATCGGTCCTGGGGATACGGCACGCCGAGGTTTATCCCGCTATCGGAGGTGAGCGGGGGTTGCTGCCAGGCGAGGCTCATCTGCGCGCCAGCTTCTGCTCGAGCCGTCGCTACGAGAGCCGAGTAGGGACCCGCGACGGCTGATGCCTCGATCTGCAGCCAGGCTTGGTGGAAGGCCATCCGTGCGAGCAGGCCGCTGACCTCGTCGGTGAGCTGTTGCCGCACGGCGGAGGAGGACTTGGGCCGGCGCCGTATGTGGTACGGCATCTCCAGGTACTCCTCGACCGTGGTCAATGCTTCGGCGACGGTTTTGGCCCGGCTTTCTCTGCGTACGGCCCGCTGACCGAGGGTGTACGTCAGGTACGCGCCGAAGAGGGCGATGCAGGGGACGATCAGCACGGCTGTCTGGGTCCAGGTCCAGCCGCTGTCCGTCGTCTGCGCCGTCGCGATGACCTGTACACGTCACTCCCCGCATGCCGTGAGGGGCGTCCGGCCGAGGCATTCAACGAGCAGCTACTCTTGCTCCAACAAACCGGTGTTGCAACGACCTGTTGAATCCGAGCAATACTGCAGCCGGGCCTTCTCCGACGCCTGCCGCCAGACCGGCGTCACCCAGTCCATGAGCGCGGTCGGTTCCAGCGCGGACAACGCACTCGCCGAGTCGTTCAACGCGACCTGCAAACGGGAGACCCTCCAAGGCCGCCGGGCCTGGGACACCGAGCGCGAGGCCCACCTGGGCCTCTTCCGCTGGCTCCACCGCTACAACACCGTCCGACGCCACTCCCGCCTCGGACACCGCAGCCCCATCGCCTACGAGCGAGCACTCCGAACAACATCAACGACGCTGGCCGAAGCCGCATAACCCGTGTTCAAAATCAGGGGTCCGGGTGTGAGTAGTCGGCGTACAGGAAATCCCGGTGAGAACGATCATGGTCCCGACAGCGTGAGTGCGCTCACCCGGCTCTCGTACTCGCGGCGGGCCTTGCGCTGGGCCGGGATCGCCCGGACGTCCTGGGTGCCGTCGAGCGGCTGGCAGCGGGCGAGCAGTCCATGGTGCACGGCGGGGACGGCGGTGACGCGCAGGGTGTAGCCCTGGCCGCGTCGTACGGTCACTCCCTGGTCGAGCGCGGCGCGCTCGGTGGGCTCCAGCTCGGTGGCGCGCAGGAAGTCGGCGACCTTGCCGGGCATGTCGAGGGTGATCGGCAGCTCCGGGGCGGGGGCGTCCTCCGTGGGCGCGGTGTGGTCGGGCAGGAGGTCGGCAACGGCGGTGCGGATGGCGCCGCGGCTGACCTCGTGATCGCGGGCGAGGGCTGCGATCGAGCGGCCTTCCAGGTACGCGGCGCGCACGTCGGCGGTCTTGCCGGCCGGGACTGCGGGGCGCCGTCCGCCCTTGTTGCCCTTGGCCTCTGCGGCGCGCAGTCCGTCGTACGTGAGCTCGCGCTGGAGGTCGCGCTGGAGTTCGCCGGCGGCGGCGAGGGTCTGCACCATGAACTTCACTGTGGACAAAAGCTCGCCGGTGCGCGGGTGGCGGGCGGTGAGGTCCATCGCGGAGAACGCGCCGTCGTGGATGCGCAGCGCCACCTGGTCGCGGTGGAGGACGTCGAGCACGTCGAGGATGTGTCCGGTGCCGCGTACGAGGCGGAACATCTCGGAGATGTGCACGGTGTCGCCCGGCCGCGCGTAGGTGAGCAGCTCGCCGAACTTCGGGCGCTGGAGAGGGTGGAGGCGGCTGGAGGTGCCGGGGTCCTCCTCGAAGACGACCGGGTCCTCGATCCCGGCCTCGGCCAGGACGAGGTTCTGCCGGGCGGTGGACTGCTGGTCGGTCGAGACCCGCTTGTAGACCAGGTTCGCCACCGAAGGGCCCCTTCCGTACGGAGGATCGGACCCTATCTGTCGTCAAACCCTGTCAGCAATCACCATCGGATCTGATTGGATTCGCGCCGCCGCGAACCCCTGGATTGCACGGGTTCATTGGACGCGCCGCCTGCCTGTCGTCAAACGATCGTTTATTGACGCCTGCCCTCACATGCGATGGCCCCGACGTGCGGGCTGTGTCGGTGGTGATGGCTAAGGTGCGCTGTCGTGGATGCTGATGATCTTGACTACCGGACCCGAACGCTGACGGGCTGCATTCCTCCGGGGCAGGTGGCGCGACTTCTTGAACTCGGTCATGAGCGGGAAGTGGAGTTCCAGGCTGGCCGCGGGGAGTGGTTCTGCGCGCTGGAGTGGGCCCGGCTGCTCGGGAATCGGGGCCAGCGAGAGCAGGCGTTGGAGGTGCTCGCTCCGTACGTCGCCACGAACTGGTGGCCGGCGACCCAAGCCCGGGCGGAGTTGCTGGAGGGCTGGGGCCGGGTGGAGGAGGCGATCGCGTTGTCCCGCCCGTACGCGGAGGCCGGTGACCGGCTGGCGCTGGTCTTCTTCGCACGCCTGCTGGCCCGCCACGGCCGCAGCGGCGAGGCGTTCATGCTGCTGCGCGCCGGGATCCAGGATTGGCTCCTCGCCGAGTGCCTGGTCGACGCCGCCGCGGCGGCGGGCATGGACGAGGAAGCGGCGGCCCTGTTGGAGGCCCGGGTGGAAGCGGCGGTCCCTGCCTGTGCCGACCCGGACTGTGACCGCCTCCGGATGGAACCGTCCAACGCCGTCGGCCTGCTCGCCACGATCAGGGAACGCCAGGGCCGGATCGAGGAGGCGATCACGCTGCTGCACACCCGCGAGGTCACCTCCGTCAACGGCCGTGACCAGCTGGCCGACCTGCTGGCCAGGCACGGCCGGATCACGGAACTGCGTGCGTACGCGGCGTCCGAGTTCCACGGGCACGCCGTGCAGCGCCTTGCCGAAGTGCTGGAGGAACGCGGCGACGTGGAAGGTGCGATCGCCGCCTACCGCACGTTCGGTGCCACGCCGTCCGGCATGTGGCATGTGGCTGTGCCGCTGTCCGAGCTCCTGGTCCGGCACGGGCGGAGCGACGAGGCGATCGAGCTGCTGCGCGTGCTCACCGAACACGACGCGGAGGACTGGCTCGTCCATACTCTTTGCACCCTGTACGCCGACCACGGTCGGTCCCGAGAGGCCCTGGCCCACCTCGATGCCATCAAGGCGCGAGGCGATGGCATGGAGTACTGGGACCTCTTCCAGATGCGGCTTCCGCTCATGGCCGACTGCGGCCTGCTCGACGAAGCGATCGAGCAGACGCGGGCGCACCCCGAGGGTGACACCTGGTACGCGGCCTGGGCCTTGTCCGACATGCTTGACAAAGCCGGCCGCGCCGAAGAAGCCGACGCAGTCCTCGCGCAGCACCCGGAAGTCAACAGCTCTCTTCGGGCCGAGCGCCTTATCGACCTCGGCCGCATCCATGACGCTGTACGACTCCTCCAGCAGCCGGTAAGCAAACCGACCACACCCGCCTGGGACGGCGCCTGCTCCACCGAACCGCCGTTCTGACAGCTCGGGCTGGTATGCGCCACGTCTCCACCGTAAGTCGCGGGCCGGTTCAGTCGTTGCCCTCGTCGTCTTCGACGGCGTCCGGGTCCCGGAGAGGGCGCAGGCCCTGGCCGGGGCCGCTGGCCTTGATGTTGAACAGGTAGCGGCCCAGGAAGTTGATGTGCCGGTCCTTGAGCGGGGAGAGGCGTGCGACGTCCTCGTTCTTGATGTTGTGGCCCTCGGCGCGGAGCTGTGCGACGGCGGCGTCGAGGTAGCGGGTGTTCCACAGGACGACGGCGTTGAGGACCAGGCCGAGGGCGGCGAGCTGGTCCTCCTGGCCCTCGCGGTACGCCTGGCGGATCTGGCCGCGGCCGCCGTGGCAGATCGCGCGGGCGAGCCGGTGGCGGGATTCCTGGACGGTGAGCTGCCGGTTCATCAGCCGGCGGTAGGTGTCGTCGACCGGGTCGACCAGGGCGAGCAGGTGCATGGTCTTGTCGATGCGGCCGTACTCGGCGAATGCGGCGCCGAGCGGGGTCGGGTGGCCCTCGCGTCCGAACATCCGTAGCAGGTCGTAGGCGCGGACATGGTTGGTGATGAGCGATCCGGCGACGCGGAGCATGTCCGGCCAGTGCGTGACGATGCGCTTGAGGTTCACCTTGTTGCAGGCGACGGCCTCCAGCGGCCCGTACCCGGCGGCCGGCGTCTCGCCGTCGGGCAGGTCGGCCCGCCAGAACCTCTGGTCGGCGAGGTCGCGGAAGCGTGGGGCGAAGCGGAAGCCGAGCATCTTGTACAGGCCGAAGGCCATGTCGGAGTTTATGTGGACAGTTCAAGTTGATCTTCCTCTGCGGTGTTGTCAGTCGGTGCGGACATAGGGTGAGGCTTTCGATGAGGTGGCAGGGGGGAAGCGTTGTGGAGGTCACCGTTCAGTGGATACGGACGTCCTGGACGAAGCAGTCTCGTGGAGGGGAGGCCGCGGCTCGCAGGAACGCCGTCCCGGTCGGCTTTCGTGTCCCGCCTATGTCGCCCGCGGTCGCGCACGTGGTCCGCATGCATGAGAGCGACGGCTTCGACCCCTTCGACGGCCAAGAAGACCTGCGCAAGGTCGACGTCCAGCTGCGCGAAGACAAGGGTCGGTTGCGAGTCCTGCCCCGGGTCCAGCCCCTCTTTGCCATACCTCCTCGGCCACGACGGCCCCCGGCCGTACGGCTTGTTCCCGGACAGTGGGTCCGCTGGCAGCTCAACTACCGTTTCAGCAGCGCGGCGGGAGTGCGGGGCTGGTCGTACTGGCTCGACACCTTCAACATCGCTTACGGCCCGGTGGAAGCTGACGTGTTCTTGTCTCCGCCCACGGTGCTCGTCGATGAGCGAGGACCGGTCCGTTAACCCACCGGGTGGCGGTCACGGACTGGTGTTTTCGGCTTTCTCTTCGTGATGGGCGGGTTGCCCGAGGTCTGCGAGAAGTTTGTCGATGCGGTCGCTGGTGCAGCGGTGTCGTTCGACCTCGCGGTCCCAGCCGCGTTGGGCGGCGTCGAGAGCGAGAGTTTGCTCGACTTCACGTCGGGCCCGCAGACGTGGTGCGTATTCGGGTGTGGTGACGAACTTCGCGCAGGTCAGGTAGAGGTCGCATTCGCAGGGGCCTTCGGCGGGGAGACGGAGGCAGCGGCCGAGTTCGAGTTCGGTCTTGAAGAAGTTCGTCGTGAGCCAGTCGACCGCGGTGTCCGGCAGTGAGCCGTTGCGCAGTTCGTCGGCGGCCGGCCCGGCGATCGTGGCGCCGGGGCCGAGCACGGCCTTGTAGTCGCGCAGTACTTCCTGGTCGCTGATCTGCGCATAGACCAGGGCCATGCTGACGGAGGTGTGGCCGAGCACCTTCATGATGGTGTGGAGCTTCGCGCCGCGCTCAGCGAGCTGGGTGCCGACGGTGTGCCGGAACCGGTGGGCCGAGACGGTGCCGCGTCCGGTGCCGGCACGTCCGCCCGGGCGGACCAGTCCGGCCGCCTTGCAGGCGTCCTGGATCGGCGTCTCGAACAGGTAGAAGGTCGACAGGAGCTTACCGTGGCTCATGAACAGATAGCGAATCTCCTCCCCGGTGCGTTCGTCGGTGAACGGTCTCTCGGGTGCGTTCCGGCGCAGGTCGATGGCGTGCTGCAGGGCCGTTGCGGCGTCCTCGTGCAGGGGGACGACGCGTTCTTTGTAGGTCTTGCGACCGGAGAGACGCAGTCGTGCGGTGCCGTCGGGGTAGCGGTCCAGACAGTACATGGGCAGCCGTTGGATCTCGGTGCGTCGGGCGCCGGACCAGCGGGCCACGAGCAGCGCGGCGCGTTGGAAGGGGCAGGCGATCGCGTCGATGGCTGGCATCAACTGGTCGAGTTCGTTGTCGGGGATGAAGCGGGGCACTTTCAGGGGGAACTTGGGTGCGTCACCTGCCCCGATGAGGGTGTGGCCGGGCACGTCGGGATACTGCCAGAGCGCGGTGTCCCGGAAGAACTGCGACAGCCCGGAGATCCGCTGGATCCGTGACATGACACCGAGCGGCTTGCCGGTCTTTTCGGTCGGCGCTTCGGCGATGTGCCCGATCCAGCCCAGGCAGTGGTCGCGTGTGACGTCGGCGAACGTCGTGATGCCGGGGTGGTTGGCCTCCAGCCATCGGTAGAACGTGCGCACCCGCGAGTTCCAGCTTGTCCACCGTCGAGGGAGCGTCGGTCAGTTTGCGGGCCGCCAGCCACTTCTGCGCGACGGCCAGCATCCGGGGAGGCAGCGTCAGCGGTGGTTTCCACGACGGCATGAGCTTGCGTGGCTGTGTGGCGGTCTGGCCACGGTGGAAGAGCACCACCTCAAGTTGGTGCAGGTGCGTGATCCAGCTCTTCGCCGGGCCCTCGTAGAACTGTTGCGCCGACGGGTAGAAGGACGCGAACTCCGGATCCTCGGGGAACTGACGGATGGCTTCCAAGACCTCGGCGACGTGGTCGCCGGTGATGTCGGCGACGTCGGTCAGGCCGTTGCGCAACGCGATCCGGGCCACCGACCAGTGCATCGCCTGCTTCGCCGACAGCCGGTTGTAGCCGAGCGCGACGGCTTCCTCGACCAGCGCCATGGTGCCCGGATCGATCCCCAGCAGGGCGGCCTGGTCGTGAACACGCAGCTGGCCGACGGCGAACATCCACCGGTAGTCGAATGTCGCGTACCCGCGCAGGCCCAGATAGGTCAGGTAGGTCCGGGCCCGGTGCGAGGTGGGGAACGACGGGCGGTGGAAGGACTCCCCGGGCAGCCGGCCCGCCCGCTCCACCAGGGGTTCGGCGAACCAGGCTTCCAGGTCCGGCCAGCGGGTCCGGAAGTCGCGGTAGTAGCGCAGTTTCGCGTTGAGGTACTGGCGATTGAAGCTGTCCTGGCTGCGGACGACCGCTACGTACTGCTCCTCGGGACAGTGCCGGGGGCGCTGACGGCGGACCGGCTCCGGGGCGGCGACCAGCGCGGCGGTCGAAGCCATGACGCCCCTCATGAATGTCCCTCGGCCGGCTTGCCCAGCGCGTCCAGGGCCCGGTGGTAGTCGGCGACGACGGCCGGATCGGAGATCCGTAATGGTGGAGTCGGGTATTGGAACTGCCCGAATGCCTCAGCCGGTGCGGACCCACGCCGTGAAGTCATCGGCGAGTCCGGGCGGGTTGGCGGCCTCAGTCCGGCGAGCGATCCCCTCGTAGTACTCCAGCTCGTGGAGGACCACGGGCACCGGCTTGCCGATGGCGCTCTTGATGACGCCATCGTTGTGGAGGTCGCGAGCGAGCTGGACGCATGCCTGGTTGAAGTTGGCCTCGATCAGCGAGGCGGTCGGCCCCACGGTTGTCATCCAGTCCTCAGGGTGCGTGGGCTCGTCGTCGTACCAAAGTCCGAGTTCAGTGATCCACTGACGGCGTGCTGTGGCTCCGTCGGGGTCTCGGGTGAGGTCGCCGATGACCGTGAGCTCGTTCTGGAGCCAGAAGGCATAGTTCCAGCGGGCTTCCGCCTTGTCGGAGGCGTCCGCGATGCTGCGTCGGAACTGAACTGCGGTGTTGTATCCGATGGTCAAGGTGGGCTGTCGAGGGTCGTCCCTCTCATTGTTGATGAAGAACGAGATGACGTAGATGTCCTCTGCCTCGGCCGCTGAGATCGAACTGATTGCTCGCTCGGCAAGGGTTCGGAGGTGGTCCTGGAAGGTCACGGGGCTGGAGCCTTTCGAATTCGGTTGCTGACGTCGGCGGCGTAAGCGGCCCAGTCACCGGCGGCGGCTCGCTGCCACTTGACGGCGACAGTGATGTCGATGCCGAGAGTGCGGGCAAGGACTGCGGCAGGCAGCTCCGTAGCGAGCTGGAACAGAGCGGTTGAGCGGGTCTCGGCGAGCCGGATGCCGAGCTTGCGGAGACGTTCGCCCATAGCCCAGACACTGATCGGGCGGCCGGGCTGACCGCCAGGGAAGAGCCAGGGTGAATCCGTCCGGGCGAGAACGGCATGACTGCGGCGAACCGCGACTTGTTGGAGGGCCAGTTCAGCGACGGGTGCGGGCAGCTCGACCGGGACGGCACCGAGGCGGAGGCGGACTGCTCCGTCGGTCTCCTCGATGTGGTCGACGGTGAGCCGGGAGATCGCCGCGGGCCACTGGGCATAGAGGAGCAACAGCAGTCCGGCGAGGCGGTCTTCGGACTTGAGAGTGTCGTCGTGCAGCAGACGGCGGGCGGTGGCCCAGCGGGCCTCGTCGTCCATCGCCTGGGTGGGGCCGTTCCATCTGACGGCCGGGAAGCTGAGATCGCGTGCGATCTTCTGGGCGAGAGCCCAGCGCACGAAGTGGCCTGCCTCCCGGCGGTGACGGACGTCGTCGCTGGTCATCCAGCGTTCAAGGTCGGCCTGGCGGCAGGTCGTGAGTGTCAGACGCTGGTCGTTGAGCCAGTTGAGCCAGTTGAGGAGATGGACGGCTGCCCGCAGATGCTGGCGGACGACGGTGAGCTGGGTGTGCGTGATGTCGTTGCCGCGGCTGCGTCGGCGGAGTCGTCGCAGGAGGTGCCAGGTCGCGTACCGGTGCAGGATTTTCCGTCCCTCAGCGGTGGTGTGGGAGGTGACGAGATCGTTCACGTGCCGTTCCAGGCGGACCATCTGCTCGTCGCGCTGGGGCAGCGTGCCGGTAGCAACGAGCACGCTTCGGATGTGCTCGACGACCTTGCCCGCCGGGAGTTCGTCCAGGGCCTCGTGTGTCAGGGGTCGACGGCCGGATCCGAGATCGGACAGAACGGTGGAGACGATGCCGCCGGAGAGCCAGCGCATCGCCGTGCCAGCCCGTTCCGTCTCGGCCAGGGCGTCGTTGAGGGCCTGCAGCTTCGGGGGTATGGAGCCCGAGTCGTCGGCGAGAAGCTCGTGGAGCCGTTGCTTGAGAGTGCAGCGAGGGCACGGGCCGGCGGCTCGCAGTCGTTCCGCTTCCCCGCAGGTGGGACATGGGCGCCAGAGCTCGGCGTCTGGGGCGGTGCAGGGGCCGCAGACCGGTGCGTCGGCGGTCCCGGAGTGGATGCCTCGAAGCCGCCCGCATGCGGTGCAATGAGCGTGGCGTCGGTCGCAGCCGCCGCAGCGGGGCAGGCCGGTCAGACGGGAGTGGGTGCCGGGTGCGGTGCGGCCGCAGATCGAGCAGACGAGGACGGGCAGGGGGCAACAGTTCGAGCAGAGAGGACCGCTGGAGGTGCGGTTCTGTACTCGCTTCCGCTTTCCGCAGTTGATGCAGACCTCGACGTTCGCGGGGTCGTTGACCAAGCAGTTCGGACACAGCGGGCGCCCCCGGTCGTCGCGGGTGGCCGGCTCGCGGCGGGCTCCGCAGCGTACGCATTCTTCGACGCGGGACTTGGCGATGCAGTTGCGGCAGACCCGCTGACCGTCGAGCGGCTTGTCGATGCGAACCACCCGGTGGCAGCGAGGGCAGGACGGTCGGACGATCCCGGCAACACCAGCCTCGTGCAGAAGGTCGATGAACCTCAAGATGGCGCGATGCGGAGCGAGATGGGCCTCGCCGGTCAGCAGGCCAGGGTTCTCCTCCAGGGACCAGACCACTCGCTGGCGATAGTGGGGACGGTGGGGCGCCGACCGGCGCAGAGCCTCGGCGACCACGTCGCGGTCGGCGCCCGGGGCGATCGTGTTGATCACCGTGTGAACGACCGTGGCCGGGTCACGGTCATCGTGGTCGGGACACATCGAACAGCGTGGCAGGCCCTTGCGATCCCGGAACGTGACGCGCCGGGTGTTGCCGCAGGCGGCGCACTCGCTGGTCTCCTTGATGCAGACCGAGCAGTACCAGTCCTGGCCCTGCCGCTGGAGGCTTCGCAGCCCCTTCCCGCAGTCCGCGCAGACCGGCGGCGAGATCGCCGCGGCACCGGCCTTGCGAAGGGCGATGAGGAGATCACCGACGGCCCGTGGCGCCGGGGACCGGCCATCGGTCAGGGCGGCGGGTCGCGTCGCCAGGAACTTGGCCAGGTTCCGTGACTTTGCGCGGCCGCCCGCGACCGCGGTGACCACGGTCTGGATGGTCTCGGAGCCGAGTTCGCTCTCGGTATCCGCGACCAGGTCCGTGATCAGGCCGATCGGGTCCGCGACGGCGCGGTCGACAGCGTCGGTGGTGGTCACGACCGGTCAACACCCTTGATCCGGGCCCGCTTAGGCCGCAGTCCGCCGAGTCCTTCCGCGTCGGGTGCCGTGCCGCCGACGGCTGCCTTCTTCGGCTTCTTCACGGCCCCGACCACCGCAATAGGCTCGATGAGGTCGTCCATGGTGCAGTCCAGGATGTCGAGCAGAGCCATGAGGATCTTCAGGCTCAGTCGCTCAGGTCGCTCGACGACGAGCCGGTAGACCTGGCTCGAGGACAGCGAGATACCGCGCTCGGCAAGCGGAGGGATGAGGTCGGTGGTGGAGAACATCCCGCGGTCGGCCATGACTTTGCGCAGGTGCCAGTGGTAGTCGAGCTTGGCGGCCATCGCCGGGTCCCTCCTGTCAGGCTCCGGCGAACGCCGGGGCCAGTGCCTTGTGCAGGGAAGTGTTCATGAAGTCGTCGCTGACGTGCGTGTAGATGGCCAGGGAGCTGTCGCTCTCGTGGCCGACCTGCTGCTGGATGAAGCGGCGGTCCACCCCGTCCTCCGTCAGGTGCGTGACGTACGAATGC
>NZ_JBSFCI010000010.1:0-186425 GCF_053593375.1 Streptomyces sp. NPDC002309
CACAAGCGGCAGAGCCTTTTGAACCACACCCAGCACCCCTGGGTGGATGAACCATACGAGGGGCTCACCGCGTCCCACGGAACAACGTAGGGAGCCTTTTCCCACCTCAGTTTGAGCAAGTGTGAGGTGGAGGGTGAGGACGGCTTGGACGAGGCTGGTGATGCGGGTGGTGCTGCACCGGAGCTGCCGCGTCTTCCGCGTGGTGATGGCGGGTTCGACCACGACTCGGATCTTGGCCTGCGAAAGGTTCACGGCCTGCTGCCCCTCTGACAGGTTCTCCCATCGGCCTCGGTGCGGCACGCGGACAGCCTGTCCGGCACCTTGGTAGCCCTTGTCTGCCCAGCGGTCGAGATCTGCTGAGGTGAGACCGTCCAGGAAGCCGTGTTCGCGTGCGGCGCGGATGTCATGAACGGCTCCGGGCAAGGCGGGTGAGGCCCACAGGAGACGTCCGGCCGGGTCGGCGAGGACCTGGACGTTCATGCCGTGCTTCTTGTGTTTGCCCGAGTAGAACGGCTGGTCGGCGGCGACCGTGCCGTCGAGCAGGACGAACGCCTTCCTTGACACTTCGCGGACGGCTTGTTCGCGCGTGGGTGACAGGGCGGTCAGGAGATCGACAGCTTCGGTGATGTACCGGTAGGCCGTGGTCGTGCCGATGCCGAACCCGGCTGCGATCTGGGCGTAGGGATGCCAGTAGGGATGCCCGTTGCGCAGGTGGGCGAGGGTAAGCAGGGCCTGTCGGCCGGCGCTCAACCGGCGCCACCGGCTGCCGATCGCACGGCGATGTTCGCGAATCCGAGCGGTGAGGAGACAAAGATGTGAGCTGGACAGGTCCAGTCCGGACGGGTAGTCAAGCACGTGAAGCCTCTGGTGGCACGGGTGGTCGTGAACCCGTCTACCAGGGGCTTCACTCGTCGGTCACGCCAACTGCCGGACCAGCTCAGCAGGTTAAAAAGGCTCACTATGTCGGTAGCCCCAGCGACACAACCCCGCTGACCCATGAGCGGGGGTGCTGGCGTTCTAAAGACTTCCCGGCCGAACACTGGGTCACCTGCGGACCACCAACCCCATCGATTCGACGTTCTCCGCGGTCAAACTCAGCACCTAGGTCACCCGCAGGGCCAGCAGTCCGACCCGCGGCCCTCGCGATGGTGTTCAAGCTCGTTGAATCCGCCCAGGCCCGGTGGCGCGCGATCACCGGCGCCCACCCTGGTTCCCCTGGTCCGCGCCGGCGCCCGGTTCGAGAACAGCGTCCTGGTCGAGCGCACCGAGGTGGCCGCGTGAAGGACACGTTCGCTGCACTCGCCTGAGGCACGGCGGCCTGCTCGGCCTCACCGAGCACCTGATGCACCCCGACCGGCTTACCGCGCGGTGCATGACCAGCGCACCACGGCCGCCGGCCTGCCATTTCGCCCACCACGTGTCAGCCGCCTTCAGCGACACCCCAAACACCGTCGCTACGTCCCCACAGTCCCGCCCCGTGACCGCTCGGCGCGGCCCGCACACTCCACGAGCGGGCGGTCTCGAGCCCCCGTTGTCGGCAGCAACCGACTGGGGAACAAAGAGCGGCTTTGGGGAAAATTCGGGATTCGCATCAGCGGGCCTCGCCAGGTCAGTCTCCGGCCCGGCTTGGTCGGCAAGCAATGCGGTGGGTGCGGTCGTCGCAGGTTGCCTGCGGATCTTGTGCCTGCCGGGGCGCAGGGCGAGCTTTGCAGTGCGGGTGTTAAGTCGGTCGCGGCAGGAAACTCGGTGGGCAGGCCGGATGCAGCGGTCCCAGGGGGTTGCCCCGGCTCAGGCCTTTCTGGTTCGGCCCGTGTGCCTGGGAGGCCGTAAAACTCTCGGTCAGGGAAGGTTGCCCTGTTCGCAGACTCGGCGGGCGACGTCGCGGAGTTTGGTGTTGGTCTCCTGGGAGTAGCGGCGTAGCACGTCGAATGCCTGGTCTTCGGTGATGTGGTGGCGGCCCATGAGGAGGCCCATGGCCTCGCCGATGGTGTGGCGGGTGGCGACGGCCTGCTCCATCTGCGCGTGGCTACGCGCGGCGGAAAAGGCCACGGCGGCGTGGGAGGCCAGCAGCCAGCCCGACAGCTCGCTGGACTCGGTGAACGCGCCCGGCTTGCGCGAGTACAGGTTGAGCGCGCCGAGGTCCTGCTCGTCGGTGTACAGCAGGAAACCCATCATGCTGCCCACGCCGAGCTCGCGGGCCAGAGGAGCATACGCAGGCCACCGCCGCTGCTCCCCGGTGAGATCCGCGATGCGAAACACCCGCTCGCCATGGGAGGTGTGGGCGGCATCAAAGCACGGTCCCTCGCCAATCCGTTCTTGCAGCTGGTCGCTGTCGATGACCATCTGATGGGTGGGAGCGAGAGTCTCCACGTGCGCATCGTGCAGCACCAGGATGCCCGCCGCGTCGCAGCCGTCCACCAGCTCGGTGGCCGAGACGGTGATCCGCTCCAATGTGGCGGTCACCGAATCCTGGGCCAGCAGATCACGCGCCATCGACGCCATCTGCTGCGCGAAACGACCCCAGTCCACTTGGCCCTCCGGCTCACCGTGTCAACGTCCGAAGACGTTCCATACCCAGCTTTCCACGCGACCTGCTCAACGACTCGAAGACACCAGCGAAGGGAAAACCGTCGTCAGCGGCGACGGCGCCTCGACGGACCACTGACTGCAACTGCCGCGGGTCGTGCAACTTGAGCCAGGCACGTCTCAACTGGTGATCAGTTGAAGCCTGGGTAAAAGACCACCTGTCGACGAAAGAGGTGTACTGGGCGCCCCATAGACCGCTTGATGACACGATCGCGGACTCCACGAAATTCGGGGCAGCTCACCTGTCACGCGCGCGCCCATACACACCGCTGCGATGGCAAGGGCCCCGCTCCCGGTTCCCAGATCCAGCACCGACGTCCTGGCGGTGATGAACTCCCGGGACAGGGCACTGATCAGCAGCAGGATGTCGCTCTGTGGGGCGCACACGCCCCAGGGGGCATGAGGCACGGATAGTGGTTCAATCGGCGATGTCTCGGCCACCATGGCATCACTTCCGTCCGGCAGTCCGTCCGACGAGGGACACCT
The DNA here is from genome assembly GCF_053593375.1 of Streptomyces sp. NPDC002309. Classification (NCBI taxonomy): domain Bacteria; kingdom Bacillati; phylum Actinomycetota; class Actinomycetes; order Kitasatosporales; family Streptomycetaceae; genus Streptomyces; species Streptomyces sp. NPDC002309. The sequence goes on from NZ_JBSFCI010000010.1 coordinate 3,073, forward strand.
CGTTGTGGGGTCGATGACCGGCTCGTCGTGAAAGACCCCGGCGAGCTGCGGCAGCAGCGGGCTGGAACACCATGGTGACGTTCAACGCCTTGGTGGTCTTCGCCAGATCGACCGTGGCGTTCACGACCGCGGTGCGGTCACCGCTGCCGGCGCCTGCCAACATCGGCGGCTGGTGGTCCACGAAGAGTACGACAGCGTTGTCGGGGGTCAGCAGGTCCGGGCTCGGAGCGGCCTTTCCGAGTGGGCAGGTGACGCAGGCAGCACACTGCCCTCGGCCAGCCTGCCCGGTAGCCGACGGGACATTGCGCCGCGCGCGGCGCTTGCCTTCCAAAGCTGCTGCAAATGAGCGTTGTCACCAGACGCCTCATCGCCCCGCGGGACCGTCGGGCTCTTGCGGATCGATCCCGGTGAAGGTCTCGGCGCTCTTGGAGCCGCTCGGACGCTGGGAGTGTCCACGGCGACCCCGGTCGTGCATGCCTTTTCCCTTATTTTTGCTCATTTCCTCCCCTCGACGGCTGTCGCTGCGTACGGGCGTTCCAACGGTCGACGCTTCCTTGTCGGCCTCTGAGGCCCGACGACTTCTCTTGGGCCCCGGTGCATACGTTTCCGTGTGGAAGGAACGGTGCGCACTGGGGTTGTCCTGGTTCGAGCCGTCCACGTCCGGGGACCAACCGTGCTGGTCAGCACCCTGGAAGCGGCTCGGTCCCGCCTTGCGTGACGGGTTGCGATGCTTCTTCGTCATAGCGGTCTCCTTCCGGCCTTCCGCGTGCCCAACTCGTCGTATGTCACACGCGCGCCGAGCACGCACGCAGCCTGCGGGCGGACCGGTGCGTCGGCGCCACCACTCATCGGCTACGGCACACAGCCGGCTGACCGCCGATTTCCTGGCCATGACCGCGACGTCTGTGGCCAGGCGGCCGCATGCGTAGCGGCTCAGGATCCTGCGGAAGCATTCGATAGCGGGCAGTTCAGGCATGCCGTCCTGCCGTGGGCATCGCCGCGACTTTCCGCCCCGTGCCGATATCAAATGTGAAGCCGTGCCTCAGGTCGAGCTTTTGGAAAACCCGGTTTCAATTGATTACGGATGGGTGGTCGGGTCACGGGTACGCGGTGCGGAGAACAGCTCACGCCATGGACACGAGGACACGTCGGGGAAGAGATCCGGAGGATCTTCCATGACCAGATCCGGACAAGCAGCCGGCTCGCTCTGGGTCGACTACGACCCCGGGCCCGATCATCCCGCGCTGACGAGCAACATTCGGGTGGACGCAGCCGTAGTCGGCGGGGGCATGGCCGGTGTGTGTACGGCCCGGGAACTGGCCCGCTCGGGCCGCACGGTGGCCCTTCTGGAGGCGGACCGCGTCGCGCACGGCGTGACGGGCCACAGCACTGCCAAGGTGTCGGCCTTGCAGGGGCTGGCGTACAGCAGGATCCGCAAGGCGCGCGGAGCGGACGCCGCACGACAGTACGCCGAGTCCCAGCAGGACGCCGTTGCCCACATACGGCACCTGACCGAGCGGCTCGGCATCGACTGCGATCTGGAGACTGCCGCAGCCTGCACATACGTCACCGACCCCACTCACCGCGGGCATCTGCGTGATGAGGCGGACGCTGCTCGCCAGGCGGGCCTTGACGTTGCCTGGGTCGAGGAGACACCACTGCCGTTCCCCGTCGAGGCGACCCTGCGGCTGGAGGACCAGGTGCAGTTCCACCCCCGGAAATTCCTGCTCGGCATCGCCGCCGACCTGCTGCGCGGCGGAGGCCGGATATACGAGCGCACCCGGGTGACGGACCTGCACGAGGGCACCTCCTGCAAGCTGACGACGAGCGCCGGTCACACCGTCGAAGCGACGGACGTCGTGGTGGCCACGCACTACCCCGTCTTCGACCGCGGACTTCTCTTCACCCGGCTCGAGCCCAAACGGGAGGTGGTCGTTGCCGGTCCGGTGCCAGCCGAGGGACACATACCCGAAGGCATGTACCTCACCGAGGACAGCAACACACGATCGTTCCGCACCGCTCCGCACGACGGCGGGCGCGTACTGATCGTCACCGGTGAGAAGTTCACCCCCGGCGACCCGAAGGACCCAGGCGCTGCCCGGCACTTCCAGGTTCTGACGGAATGGGCCCAGCGCTCCTTCACGGGCTTCGCCATCACCCGTCGCTGGGCCACACAGGACACCTTCTCCACCGACCACGTGCCGTTCGTGGGCAGGCTCCATCCGCTGAGCACCCACACCTACGTGGCGACCGGCTTCGGCGGCTGGGGCCTGAGCGGCGGCATGGCGGCCGCACGGCTCCTTACCTCCCGCATCGTGAACGGCCAAGCACGGTGGGCCGGCCTGTACGACCCCGCGCGCTTCCATCCGTTGTCCGAAGGCCCCGAGATACTGCGGCTCGGCGCCAGGACGGCGAAGCACCTTGTCACCGACCGGCTGCCCGGCGGCTTCGCCGACTCGGTGGACGATATCGGCCCGGGCAGCGGCGCGGTGCTGCGCGGCAGGGGCACAGGCCCCCAGGCCGTGCACCGGGACGAGGCCGGCCGACTGCACCGCGTGTCCGCCCGGTGTACCCACCTGGGCTGCATCGTCCACTTCAGCGAGGCGGAAGCGGCCTGGGAGTGTCCCTGCCACGGCTCCCGCTTCGACGTGGACGGCGCCGTCCTGGAAGGGCCGGCGGTGCACCCCCTGGCACCGTACGACGAACAGGGCGAGGAAGGATCGCGTGCATGACCGTCAGGAGCCAGAAATCCGGATGAGCCGACGGCCCCACCCGCAGCTGGCATCCTGCGCCGTGACGAGCGGGTCACGGCAGTGGGGTGCCGCCTGTGGCATTGAGAATCTCTGCCGTGATGAAGGGGACGTACGGCGGGTTGCTGACGATCAGGTCGTAGGGAATCCCAGGCAGCGCCCTGCGGAGGTCGCCGCGTTGAAAGCGGATCATCTGCCCAGCCAGCAGCACATTGACCCGGGCGGCGAGCATCGCTCGGCGGAAACGTCGACGGCTGTCGCGCGCGCCCAGACGTGCCGCTTCGATGGCAAAGGCCTCGCTGCCGGTTCCGAGATCCAGCACCGACGTTGCGGAGGTGATGTACTCCCGGGACAGGTCAGCAGCAAGGTGTCCCAATGCGGGGCACAGACGCCCCAAGGAGCACCGGGCACCGATTGTGGTTCAGTCGCCAAAGCAGCCACAGGGTGATGTTTTTCTCTCTGCTCAGTTTGCGCCGCAGCCGCCTTTCACCCATCGACGCCGGTTGGGCCATGCGCGGCATCGACCGGCTTGAACCCTGGTGAGCCGCGTCGTCTGAGGTAGATAGCGGAGATGGCCATGGAGGCGACGGCCGGCAGCTCGGACTGCCAGTTCACTAAGAGGGCGCCCAATGTCCGATCAGGTCACAAGGCGCGAGTCGTCGGCCACGTCTACGGAAAACCGATCATGGGCCACAGTGAGGGCGGCATCGACGTCACGGGTCCCGGTCGTCACACACAACGTGTATGCGACATCATCCATACGCTGGCGCACCGCCTCGCTGCCGTTCTCGGCGTGCAGCACACGCAACGCCTCGTATTGCTCCACCAGATCCTTCAATACTGTCAGGCGTACCAACATCGTAGGAAGCTCCTTTCCACCGCCCGCCTCGGACGCTGACCCGCATTTCCGGACCGAACGACGCACGCGTAGGGCACCGCACCCGACACAACCCCGAGCCAGACTGTGAGCGCGAATTCAGTCCGCAAGCGTCTGGAAAGGCACGGTTTCACCCCGGGTTCCCTCGGCGGCGACCCGTCAACCACGCGGCGCGCACCTCGTAGGGCTCCTCGCGTCCGGGCCGTGGAGCTGTTGCAGTCCCTGGCGCAGCCGTGGAGGGGTTTCAGGGGGCCGCTTGCCTTGCACGGGTGTGGGAACACTCGGTGATGGAACGGGCAGGCTGATGCGAGCGGTGAAGGAGAGCGTCATGCCGACTGGGTCCAGTCCCAAGCGGGAGCGTCAGTACGAGCACATCAGGGAAGGCGCACAGGAGCGGGGCGCATCCGCCAAGCGCGCCAAGGAGATCGCGGCGCGAACGGTCAACAAGGAACGCGCCAGGTCAGGTGAATCGGAGACCGCGAGCAAGACCTCCACACGCGACAGGAAATCCGCATCTCAGCGCGGCGGCGAGCGTTCCCACAGCGGCGCCCAAGGGCCTACGAGGGATCAGCTCTACGAAGAAGCCAAGAAGAAGAACGTCGAAGGACGCTCGTCGATGAACAAGGACCAGTTGCGCAAAGCACTGGGCCGCTGCCGCAGCCCTGAGCAGCGTCACACCCATCTCGCGGATGTCGCTTTGAGTGTCGGCCTCGGCTGAACTCGGTTCAGGCACGGATCCCGTGAAGTCGATCGTGCTGCTGTGCGTCGCGCTGCAGGGGTGCGCCCCACGACTCAGACGGCGCGACCCTTGGCGGCGTGGTCGGCCTCGCCGCCCGCGCCGAGCAGGCCGGTCGGTTCGAATGGCTCCTCCGCCTCCAGACGCGGTAGACGGCGCCGGGACAGACGCATGACAACCGGCGGCACGGCGGCACGTACGGGCTGCATCAGGCGCAGCCATGGTGGCGCGTACACGGCGGTGCGCCGGCGTTCCACACTGTTCATGATCCGCTCGGCGACCGCCGGCGCGCTGAATACGCGTCGGGCGGGCGGCGGCATACTCGCGCGCAACTCCCTCAGTACGGCGTACCGGTCGGCGTCACGCACCATGTCGGTGTCGGTCCAGTTGAGGTAGGCGATGCCGACGCTGACACCGCGGTGTGCCACCTCGGCCCTGAGGCTGTGGGAGAAGGCCTCGACGCCTGCTTTGGAGGCGCAGTAGGCGCTCATCAATGGGGCGGCCCCGAGCGACGCCAAGGACGCCACCTGGCAGAAGTGGCCCGCCGTAACCATCAGGTCGGGGAGGAAGGCCCGAGCTGTGTAGGCGCTGCCGGTGAGGTTCACGTCGATGACGCGCCGCCAGGTGGCGGGGTCCGATGAGACGAGGGGGCCGCCCTCGGCGATGCCGGCGTTCGCGATCACGACGGAGGCGGGCCCCAGTCGGGCCCGTACGGTGTCTGCCGCGGATACCAGTGCCGCGAGGTCGGTGACGTCGGCCTCCAGGGCGAGCGCGGCGGAGGGCAGGCTCGCCGCGACTTCCTCGAGCGCGGGCCGATCGTGTCCGAGCAGGGCGACCCGGGCGCCCCGTCGAGCCGCATCGCCTGCCAGGGCCGCGCCCAGGCCGCGGGCTGCTCCGGTGACCACGACCGTCCGGCCGCTCAGCGGACTGTTGCGATTCATCGGCCTCGCCTCCTCACCATCTGGGTTGTATGGGCGCCCGGTGCGGTCATGTGTCCGGCACGTCCGGTGTGGCGGTGTGGTCAGGGTGTCCGATGGTACGGCGGGTCTCCTTCATTTCTGCCTCGTACAGGTGGTCGCGGCCAGGTGGCGTCGTAGGCCTCGACGATCTGGAATGTCCAGTGGTCGGGGATGAAGTTGCGCCCCAGGATGTCGGTGCGGACTTTGTGCACCAATTGGGCCAATTGGGGGTACTTCCCTCGTGCAGCAACTCCACCGCGCGATCCAGTTCCAGGTCCGCGGCGCCGGTGAGCTGGTGGAAGTCGTACAGACGCCCTCCGGCCCGCTCCGTGGTCTCCAGGGCCTTGGAGAGGGTGCCGAGCGCTTCCACGGTCTTGTCGCTGACGCCGTCGGGACGCCGATGCTGACGGCCGGGCCTGTCCGACGGGTCATCATGAGGCCTCCTCTTCAATTGTCCCGCGGGTACGGCCGCTCCACCGCGCGCCTTTGCGAGGGCTCAGCGCTTGGTGCCTGCTCGGTCGCGCCGGGTAAGAAGCTTCTGCGCGCCAGCATGCCAGGCAGCCGATGCCGGTGGAGTGCGGCCTGGGCGGCGTTCGCCTGGTGTGCCGTCCTCGCAGAGGCGGGCGAGACGCCGGGTATGGCGCGGTGCCTCAGCTGGATCAGTACCTCAGTGGGTGGTTCATGAGTATATGGGCCTTTCTGGTGTCGCCTGACGGTGTGGACAGAGGCGGAACGTGCCGGTCCGATGCCGGTGGCTTGCCGGGATCGGTGGGTGAGTGAACGCAAGCCGTACCAGGGCGACTTGACGGACGAGCAATGGGCGTTGATCGAGCCGGTGCTCACGGCGTGGAAGAACCGGCACCGTTCCGTCAGCGGCCACCACGGCCGCTACTCGTTGCGGGAGATCGTGAACTCGATCCTCTACCAGTCCCGGACCGGCTGTCAGTGGGCTCTCCTGCCGAACGACCTGCCGCCGAAGAGTGCGACGTACTACTACTTCGCCGCCTGGCGCGACGAAGGCACCGACCAGCAGATCCATGAACTCCTGCGCTGCCAGGTGCGGGAGAGGAACCGGCGATGAGAGGACCCGGCCCTGGTGATCCTGGACACCCAGAGTGTCCGGGCGGCCACCGGGGTCCCCGCGGCCACGACGGGCAAGGACGCCGCGAAACGGGCGCCGGGCCGCAAGCGGGGACTGGCCGTGGATGTCCTCGGCCTGGTCATCGCCGTCACCGTGCCGGCCGCGAGCGTTCACGACAACGCCGCCGGCATCACTCTGCTCGACCAGGTCGCAGTCGCGGCCGGCGGCTCGGTCAGCAAAGCCCTGGTCGACCAGGGCTTCAAGAACCAGGTCGTCACGCACGGGGCCGCCCTCGGTATCGACGTCACCCGACCTTCAGGAAGACGCCGCCCGGGCCCTGGCCGACGATCTCCGCGCCCAGATCGACGCCCTGCAGACCCAACTCCGTGAGGCCGACATACGTCGGGAACACCTCGCCATCACCCGCACGACCCTCACCGGCCTCGCCGACCGAATCCCGCTCCAGACGGTCGGCCCAGCAGGAAGCCTGGAGCTGCCCTGAGCATCCGGACTACCCGCGCATCCTCGCCGTCTTCAACGACACCACCGGTCCGCTGAGGGCCCGAGACATCTGTCAGGCCCTCGACTTCGAGCTTCTGCCGAAACACGTCGAACGCACCCGCGCCAGGATGAAACGCCTGGTCACCATAGGAATCCTCACCGAGGCGGAGCCCGACACCTTCAGCAAGAAGCAGTAACCAAATCCGGAACGGACATCAACTCACGAACCGCCCACTCAGGGCATCAACGAGCGAGCCAGGCAGGATACGGGCCATGCCGCACCTCGGAACGGCATCCTCATTCTCACAGGCAGGATGGGGCATCAACAGGGCGCCTGTGCTGGTAAGTTGAACCGTCAAACACCGTCCTCAACGGCACGGGAGCCCTGTCTGTCGCGCATCCCGACCTCACATCGCCCCGTCACCCGGTCAGTGGCCACACGGAAAACGCTCATTGGCAAGCCCACAACGGCTACGTGGAGCCGACCGACAGAACGACGGAGCCCTGGCCCCTGTATCAGACCTTGATCGAACGTTAGCGAGCTCGATGCAGATATCTGTGGTGGATGGTGTCAGTATCGGCTCCTCGCGGCGGTCATTGGAGTAATGAACAACGTTGGACGTCAGTCAGTCGGTCAAATATCACTGACCTGCCAATGGGCGACCTTCGTTCGTTTGCCGTCAAACAAGAGAAAGAGAATTTCATGCACAAGATTACAAAGGCCCTGTTGAGTGCCACGGCAAGTGTCGCCCTGAGTGCTGGCGTCCTCGGCGCCACCGCCGGTCCCGCAGCCGCCTACTACAATGGCCCCTCCGTGAGCCCGGTCTATTTTTTGTGCGAGAATAGGGGAATGGGCGGAGAGTGCAACAGTGGTACGGGCCCCAAGAGTGTCCCGTCCGTCTATCTGGGTGGTCAAGTTTTCAACGACGCCATCAGCTCCATCCAGACAAACTATCGCCCCATTCACACGTGGAATGACCGCGATTACAAGGGCACGTACGGATACTTCGCCCCCAACTGGCGCTGGGAGCAGCTGAACAGCCCTTATGACAACGAAATCAGCTCCTACCAGATCAGCTGAGTTCACGTTGGCAGCAGAAGCGGTCCAAGTTCCGGTTTTCTGGCCTCGGGCCTACTTTTCCGCAGTGATCAATTCCGTGAACGTATCCGCCCTGCTCGGTTGTGCACGGAATATCGCGATTCCACGGTAAATCGCCCAGTAGTCGGAAATCTTCCTTCTGTTATGCACTAACCGATTCCTCGGTGCGGACGCCCGTAACGCGGGAGTGGCAAATTCCGCAGCTCAAGTCGAAAAGTGTACTTGGGTCGACATCTAGGGAGAAAGACACCTCATGCGCAATGTGAGAAAGGCCCTTCTCGGGCTCACCGCCAGCTTTGCTCTAAGCGCTGCTGGCGTCGTTGGCGTCACCGCCGGTCCTGCTGCCGCCTACACCGGCCCCAGCTTCAGTGACATGTGGATGTTGTGTAAGAACGTCAACCTGGATGATTGTGGCCACTATGGCTACAACCCCGTTGAAGCCTGGGGAATGAACTACTACGACAATTCCATCTCGTCCATCCAGACGAACTATTACCCTATTCACACGTGGAACGATCCCCTTTTCAAGGGCACATACGGGTTCTTTGAGCGCCAATACCGCTGGGATCAGCTGAACCATCCCTATGGCGACAAAATCAGCTCCTTCAAGGTCGGCTACTGAGCCTGGCTTCGGCCCGGGGCGGAAGGGTTCACACTTCTTTTCCTTCTGCCCCTGGGCTGGGCTTCATTTCCCCATAACGACTTAAAAGCGCCCGTGCCTCGACGCGAGCCGCCCTGCCGCGCACGACTTCACGGTCGTCGGCCCGCCGCAGAGCCGAAAAAGTATGCCACTTGCCGCAACCATCCAGTTCGAACAAGCCCTCAAACGGTGATTCGCGATGCCCATCGATCACGCAGCTCTCCGTCCACTCGCTCGGCTGCGCCATTTCCTGCCGCTCAAGGTCGGCTCACTGCCGCGACCGCATAACTCTGCTGCAGTCGGGAAAAAGTCGAGCCGGGGCAGTGCGGCATTGAGCGACGTTGCTGCCGGTTGGCACAGAGCATCCAAATTTTTCGTGTTTGCCAGCATTAGCACTGTTGTGATTGCCGGTTGCGACTTCACGGACAGCACGAGCGGACCTCCCTCATCCGATTCGAGCGCGACATCGTCGCGCAACATGGTGCATTCCCTCGAAACCTTGCTTCCGCGCGGGAAGACCTCGGCCCAGCGTGGCCAGGGGGTGAGTGTGACGCCGGGAAAGTCACCGTTTGCTGAGCTGGTTTTTGAGCACGGTGGGAGGTCCGCAGGGGTGAAGGTAGTCCTCAATCGGTATCCGATGCCGATTCCTTCAACGTTGGCGGAGTGTCCTGACACGGCTTATCACCCATACAGCAGATGTAGCCGGGCTACTGTGCCGAGTGGGGCAATCCTGGTACAGGACCGCTCACCGCAGGACGAGAAGGATCCGTCCGGTGCCGAACTCCTCACTGTGCGGCTCACGAGCAAGGACGGCAGTCAGGTGTTCGTCTCCGAGACGGGCGACCCGAAGAGGGGAAGGGTCGAACTGCCGCTGACTGGGAAGCAGTTGGTGAGTATTGCGACCGCGCCCATCTGGCAGACCGCGCTGGCTGAAATGCCGGCGCCCCCCTCGGGCTCGCCGGCCGAATCGATCACACGGCTGACCGGACAGCAGATCACCCGCAAGATTCAGCAGTTGCTTCCGGCGGGCCTTCAGTCCGCTCGGGCTGGCGGATCGGAAGGCTTTGGGCACGTCGTGGTCGACGACGGCCATGGCAAGGGCCTCGTCGCTGTCAATGTCCAGCGATGGAAGCCCAGTGACCCCCTCATGACCAAGATATTCGTGAAGGGCAAGACACTGCCTGACGGCACCCGCATCCGCGTTCAGAAAGGTCCCGCATCCCAGGGAGGCAAGGGCGTGATCGAATGGAGTGTCGACACCTTCCGCACCGACGGACTTCGCGTTGTCATCTCTGCCCTCAACGCACCCGCCTACCCCCTCCCGCCCTCTCGGCACGACCCCGCCCTGGATATTGACCAGCTCAAACAGATCGCCCTCAACCCAGCCTGGCAACACGCCACCCCCAACTGAGCCTCTTTCATCCTGTGCATTCGCCGATGAGGAGAGTGTGGATGGCCTGGACGACGCGACCGATGCGGTTCGTCGAGCAGCGGGCTCGTCGCGGCAGTCGCCAGGATTTGAGGCGGGCGAAGGCGCGTTCGCCGGGTGCCCGTAGGCGGGCGTGGTCGCGGTTGTACTGCTGGTGGTGCGCGGGCAGTTCGCGGTGTCCGTGGTACGGGGTGCGAACGGTCGCGTCGGCGCCTTGGTAGGCGCGGTCGGCCAGGACGAGGATCTGCCGGGTCAGGCAGGGTTGGACGATGCCGTGGGCGCGGGCTGCGGTCAGGTCGTGGGTTCTTCCCGGCGTTGTCCGTGAGAACCAGAGCGGGGTGCCGTCCGGCGTGGTGACGACCTGGACGTTCATGCCGTGTTGCTTGTGTTTCTGCGAGTAGTACGGCTCGTCCGCGGCAATGCGGTCTGAACCGCCCCGGGTTTGGTCGAGACTCTAGGTTGTGGCTGTGAGCTGGGGTTTTGCGGTTTCGTGGTAGTAGTTGGTCTCGTATTCGGCGGGTGGGATGTGCCCGATCTCGGCGTGGAGTCGTCGGTGGCAGGACCAGTCGATCCACTCGGCGGTGGCCAGCTCGACGTCGGAGAGTGTCTTCCAGGGCCTGCGAGGTTTGATCAGCTCGGTCTTGAACAGGCCGATCGTGGACTCCATCAGGGCATTGTCGTATGCGTCGCCGACCGATCCGATGGACGCGGCGATTCCTGCCCGGTCGAGGTGCTCGGCGAGGGCGAACGACGTGTATTGCCCGGGTTCAACCAGTCGTTGCAACACCCCTGATCACAGAGGTGTGTTGTGGGACGACCAGCGGGTTGGATGACGGAGCTGACGGGGCGGTCGCCCATGAAGTCGCCGGGACGGCCCTCGACTCGCAGGGACGTCGAGAGACTGTCTTGGCGGGCGTGAGCGGCCAGCTCCTTGCCGCGGTCCTCAACTTAGGTTCAACCAGTGGATGCAACACTGAGGTTCCCCCGGCATGCGGGGCGGTGCTGATCAGCGCTCTCCAAGCGGCCGGTCCGGGCACGGCTGCGGGCACGGCTGCCGTCAGCTGGGTGGCCGTACCTGGCCTGAGCTGGATCATCCCGACCGGGTTCATGCTGAACAGAGAGCCGAAGACCTGTACTTCGCCGTGGCGCTGAATATGAGCGGGTGAGTGCTGACGTGTTGGCACGCTGGGTGCCGGAACGGCCCGAGGACGTGGCCGCAGTCTTCGCCAAGGCGGACTTCCCGTGGTGGGTCGCCGGCGGCTACGCGATCGAAGTCGCGGTGGGCCGCGAGTTTCGCTCACATGGCGATCTCGACGCGAGTCTGGCCAAGCAGGTGCGGGCAGCGCACAGCACGGCGACAGTCATCGGGTCCACACCTCCTCGGCACACACGGTGGTACGGCGGTGACATGGGGCCACCGCCGGTTGCGTGCTCACTCCGACCGGGCGCCTCGGTGGCCCGTCGACGCGTTCTCGCGCACCCGGGTACTTCAGTCCCCTCAGTCCCCCGCGCACTCCCGGCCGTTCAGCGTGAAGTCGACCGCCGGCGAGTTCCTGCCGCGCCACGAGGAGAGGAAGCCGAAGGCGAGGCTGCCGTCGGCGGCGACGGTCCGGTTGTAGTCGGCGGCGGTGGCGGTGACGCGGGAGCCGTTCTGGCTGACGGTCGCGTCCCACATCTGGCCGACGCGCTGGCCGTCCCGGAAGGTCCAGGCGACCCGCCAGTCGTCGAGTGGGCGCTCGGTGGTGACGGTGACGGCCGCCTGGAAGCCGTCGGGCCACTGCCCGACGAGGTCGTAGGTGACGTGGCAGGTGGGCCGGGGGCTCGCGTCGGGCGGGTCGGTGCGCGGTGAGGGGCTCCCCGCGCGGCCCTGGGGTTCCGGGTCGGGGCCCTCGTGCGTGGAGGCAGAGGCGGGGGGCTCCTCGCCCGGCGGTTCCGGGGAGGGGGACGCCGGTCCGGAGGGGGCGGTGGTGACGGCCGGCAGGGAGGGGCCGGCCACGGGCTGACGGTCACCGGTGTCGACGGGTGCCGCGCCGCCGTCGTCGCTGTCGCCCTGCGGTATCAGCGTGACGGCGAGGGCGAGCAGGGAGACCAGGACGGCGGCGGCGAGCAGGCCGCCGCGCAGCACGCGCGCCCTGTCCACGGCGGCCGCGGCCGTCTCGTCGTCGGGGCCGGGGGCGCCGGGAAGGCCGGCGCCGAGACGTACCTCGGCGGCGCGTCGGCGGCGTTCCAGGTAGGCGAGACCGCCCCAGCCGATGACGCCGCCGGCGAGGGCGCCGGGCAGACCGCCGCCGTGCAGGCGCAGACACGCGGCGGCCTCCGCGCACCGCACGCAGCGGGCGAGGTGCCGGGAGAGGTCGTCGGGGGTGTCGGAGAGCGGCGAGCGGGTGACGGCGTCCAGGAGCCGGGCGTAGCTGCGGCACTGCGGGTCCGTCGGGGAGTCGAGATGGTTGCGCAGGCAGCGGTCCCGGAACAGGCGGCGCACCTCGGCGAGTTCACCGGCGACGCCGCTCGGGTCGAGGCCGAGGCGGCGGGCGACCACGGGCATCGGCAGGGCCTCCACCTCGGCGAGCCACAGCAGTTCGGCGTCGGGGCCCTGCATGTCGCGCAGGGCGCGCAGCGCGAGCGGACGGTGCGACGGGGGGCCTATGTAGCGGGCGGCGCCCTCGGAGTTGAGCCACAGGCGCAGTTCGGGGTCGAGCCGGTGGCCGTCTCCCTGCTCCTCCCAGTCGGCCGTCGTGGTGCGCACGGCCGTCAGGAGCAGGGCTGTCCGGGGCAGCCGTGGCTGTCGGGGCGGGCGCCGGGCGGTGTCGCGGTCCGATCCGGACTCGGCGCTGCGGGCCTCGCGTATCCCGAGTGCGAACGCCTCCCGGGCGAGCGCGGTCGCGGCCGCGGATCCGGCGGTGCAGAGGTCGGCGTACGACAGCACCGTGTCCCAGTACTCGGAGAACAGCGCCGCCTCGGTGGCGTCCTGGGGGGTCGGCAGGTCGGGCATGGGTCTCCTGCATCATTCGAGGTCAACTCCCCATAGGTGCAAGGGGAGTTGTGGGGAAACCTCGGGCAGGTCGAGAGCCTTTCACGGTTTCGACACAACTGACAAGCGGGGTATGCAAAACGCCGCGAGGGCCCGATCGCGGCCAATCGCGATCGGGCCCTCGCGGGACGGTGCGGGTCGTGCCGTCCTACGGCGTGGCTGCGGCGGACGTTCGCGGCTCCGTCCGCTGCTCCTGCGGCTCCTCCCGGGCCGGGAGGCTGTCCATGAAGGAGCTGACGGAGAAGACCGCGTTGCCGGGGCCGGGCGGGCCGTAGCCGGGCGGGGAGCTGAGGCCGAAGTCGTCCATGGTGGCGCGGTACGCCTCCAGGAGCCGGATGTGGTACTCCAGCGGGGCGCCCTGCGGGTTGGCCTTGCCGAGCGGCGTGGTGGGCTCGGGGCACCAGGTGGTGAACCGGGGCGTGATGCCGTGCGACATGAAGAACCGCAGGCCCTCGGTGGTCGAGGCGATGGCCTCGTCGACGGTCTTGAAGCCGAACGGCTCGGCCATCTCGACGCCCGCCACGAAGTTCGGGATCACGTTGCGCGCGCCGAAGACCTCCGCGGAGTCGAGGATCCGCCGGTGCCACTCGTCGCGGCCGACGTAGCGCTCCTTGCCCGGGCAGTACATCTTGAACAGGTACTCGTCCCACACCTCGTAGTTGGGGTGGTAGATCTGCACGCCGTAGTCCTTGAAGCGCTGGACGTCGTCGCGCGGCAGCGCCTGGGCGACCACCTTGCCGATCCAGCGGCCCGGGAAGCGCTCCTCGATGGCCTTGGCGTAGTGGCCGTAGAAGTCGGCCTCGTCACGTCCGGAGACGGTCTTGGTGATGGCGCCGCCGGTGAGCGTGTAGGCGGTGGACGCCTTGGCCGTGTCGTACCGGTCGATGATCTCCAGAGCCTCCAGGACCTCCTCGACGTCCTTGACCCCGGTGTACGGCCGGCCCGCCGCCTTGTGCTGGCGCCAGTTGTGATTGATGTCGCAGTACTGGCACTCCTCCTTGGCGCCGAAGTACTGGCAGACCCGGAAGACGGTCAGGTAGATCAGGTAGCCCCACTGGATGGTCGGGGCCACCTCCATGACGGACTTCCCGTTGGAGAGCGTGTGCCGGTAGTACTCCGGCATCGGCGGCACACCGACGTCGGCGATGCGCTTGCCGTCGAGGTAGAGGCCGAGCTGCCCGTCCTCGTCGGCGGCGACGCGGTAGGGCGAGGCCGGGTTCACCCGCACGGACACGACGGTCCGGCGCAGGTCGTAGGGGCCCCCGGTGAGGATGATCTCCTCCGGCGGGCGGCGCAGCGCCGCCTCGCCCAGCTCGGGCAGGGTGCCGTGGTCGAAGGAGAAGATGAAGTACGACTTCGGCTTGACCTCGCCGTCCTCGTTGTCGCTGAGCGCGGACGGATCGAAGGCGACACCGCCCCGGAGCAGATCCTCCTTGAAGACCGCCTCCCGCGGCACGTGCGGGAAGCGCTCCATCAGATCCTCGACGAGCGCGGTGCGGCTGCTCATCCCGTGACTCCTCCCTGCGACGGCCTGCTGCGGTGTTCGACTCCTCACGGTATGCCCCCCGCCTCCCCGGCCGTGCACCCGGGTCCGGCGTGAGCACCGCAAGACGGATGAAACGGACACCTCTCGGGCGGTCGGCGCACGACGACGGACCTGCGGTCGGTCGGCGCACGACGACGGAGCTGCGGCCTTCCACAGGGTTCGTCACCACGGCCGCCACGAACCCGGCCCCGGGGCGTGTCGCGGGCCGCGGGTGATGTGCTGATCCCGACGTCGACACTCGCGTCGGGAAGAAGGCGATCGTATGACCGGGAATGCGACCAACTGGGCGGGCAACATCACGTACGGGGCCGGCGAGCCGCACCGCCCGCCCACCCTCGACGCGCTGCGCTCGCTCGTCGCGGGCGGCACACGGGTACGGGTGCTGGGCAGCGGGCACTCGTTCAACGAGATCGCCGATCCGGGACCGGAGGGACTGCTGCTCTCCCTGGACGCCCTGCCGCCCGTGATCGAGGTCGACACGACGGCCCGCACGGTACGGGTCTCGGGCGGCGTCCGTTACGCCGAACTCGCGCGCCGGGTCCACGCGCACGGTCTCGCGCTGGCCAACATGGCGTCACTGCCGCACATCTCGGTCGCCGGCTCGGTGGCGACCGGCACGCACGGCTCGGGGGTGGGCAACGCCCCGCTGGCCGCCGCGGTGCGCGAGGTCGAGCTGGTCACGGGCGACGGCGGGACCGTCCGGATCGGCCGGGGCGAGGAGCGGTTCGCCGGCGCGGTGACCTCGCTCGGCGCGCTCGGTGTCGTCACGGCGCTGACCCTCGATCTGGAGCCGGCGTTCGAGGTCGAGCAGCATCTGTTCACCGAGCTTCCCCTGGAGGGGCTGGACTTCGAGACGGTGATGGGGGTGGCGTACAGCGTCAGCCTGTTCACCGACTGGCGCGGCCCCGGGTTCCGGCAGGTGTGGGTCAAGCGCCGCACCGACCAGCCGCCGGCCGATTTCCCCTGGGCGGCGCCGGCGACGCGGGCCCTGCACCCGGTGCCGGGGATGCCCGCGGTGAACTGCACCGAGCAGTTCGGCGTGCCCGGGCCCTGGCACGAGCGACTGCCGCACTTCCGGGCGGAGTTCACCCCGAGCAGTGGGGCGGAACTGCAGTCCGAGTACCTGATGCCGCGGGCGTGCGCCGAGGGCGCGCTGCGCGCCGTCGAAGCGATCCGCGCCGTCGTGGCGCCGGTCCTGCAGACCTGCGAGGTGCGCACGGTCGCCGCCGACGCGCAGTGGCTGAGCCCCGCCCACGGGCGCGACAGTGTGGCGGTGCACTTCACCTGGGTCGCGGACACGGCGGCGGTGCTGCCGGTGGTGCGACGGGTGGAGGAGGCATTGGAGGCGTTCGACGCGCGGCCGCACTGGGGGAAGGTGTTCACGATGCCGGGGCCGGTGCTGCGGGAGCGGTTCCCGGAGCTGCCCAGGTTCCGCGCGCTGCGGGAGGAGCTGGATCCGGCGGGGAAGTTCGGCAACGCCTTCGTGCGGGACGCGCTGGGCGACTGAGGCGTCCCGGACCCGGCGCCCACTACTTTCCCCACCCCCTTTCCCAACCCCTTGTCGAAAGGTGCCGCAGCCCATAGCCTGTGCGCCGCGCCGGTGCCGAGCCCGCACCGGCGGACCTGGGGACGGGGGGCAACCGGATGAGGCGCGGCACATCACGTGACATCCGTACCGCGAACCGCTACGAGGTGCTGCGCCAGATCATCGCCGAGTCTCCCACCTCGCGTCAGGAACTGGCCGCCGCGACCGGTCTGAGCCTGGCCACCGTCGCCACGCTGATCGGCGAGCTGCTCGACCTGGGCATGATCACCGAGGTCGGGTTCGAGGATTCGGCGGGCGGCCGCCCCCGCGGGCTGGTGGCCGTCGACGCCTCCGGCGGCGCGCTGATCGGCGTCGACATCGCGGAGACGTACGTCCATGCCGAGCTGTTCGACCTCGCGCTGAACGTCCTCGCCCGCGCCGACGCGGCCCTGCTCCCCGGCGAGAGACGCCCGGAGCAGGTCGTCGGCCATGTCGCCGCGGCGGTGGGCTCGGTGGTGGCGCAGGCCGGCGTCGAGGACGCGCGCGTGCTCGGCGTGGGGGTGAGCGTGCCGGGCCAGGTGGACCGGGACACGGGCGTCTCGGAGTACGCGCCCAACTGGGACTGGCACGACGTGCCCCTGCTCGACCTGCTCGCCGAGCACCTCTCCTACCCGCTGCACCTGGACAACCCGTTGCGGGCCTCCGCGGTGGCGGAGCTGTGGTTCGGGGCGGCACGGGGGCGCGCCGACGCCGTGGTGGTGAACCTGGGGACCGGGGTGGGCGCCGGGCTGATCCTGGGCGGCGGACTGCACCGCGGCGTCAGCAACAGCGCCGGCGAGTGGGGTCACACCACCCTCGTGCTGGACGGCAGGCCGTGCCACTGCGGCAACCACGGCTGCGTGGAGACCTACGTGGGCGCTCCCGGCATCATGCGGCACCTGCGCGAATCGGACCCGGACAGCCCGCTGCTGCACCCCGGCGACCAGACGGCCACCGTCGCAGCGCTCGCCCGCGCGGCCGGGGCGCGCGACCCGGTCGCCGTCAAGGTCGTCCAGGAAACCGCCCGTCACCTCGCCGCCGGTATCGCCGACCTGATCAACCTCCTCAACCCGGAGGTGGTCGTCCTCAGCAGCTGGGTGGCCGCGAGCCTCGGTCAGCCGCTGCTCACCGAGGTGCGCGCCGCCGTGGCCCGGCACGCGCTGGGGCGGCCCCTGGCCGCCACCGAGATCGTCCTCTCCCCCATCCCCACCGACCCGGTCTCCCTCGGCGCGGCGACGTTCGCGCTCGAAGGCGCCCTGCGCTCCGCGGGCACCCGGCGGACGACGGCACCGACCGCGCGGCGGACCCGTCACCCGGTCGGGCGGACGGCCACGGGGGCATGACCGTCCCGGGGAAGGAGTTGAAGGTACCCCTCTCGAAACCACGGTGCCCCACTCGAAGTCCCGGCATCAAGGGCTGACCTAGGAGACCGATGTCCCAGCGCACCACCCCATCCGCCGTCGGCTACGTCGAGGACGTCGCTCCGGGTCGCGGCAGCCTCCCGCCCCGTGCCCGGTACGCCTCCGACGCCGCCTCCGTCCCCCTCGACGGCGACTGGCGCTTCCGTCTGTCGCCCGCCGCCGACACCGAGGACGACTCCTTCGCCGCACCCGGGTTCGACGCGTCGGGCTGGGGGGAGATCGCCGTCCCCGGTCACTGGGTCCTCCAGGGCCACGGGACGCCGATCTACACCAACCACCTCTACCCCTTCCCGGTGGACCCGCCGCGCGTCCCCACCGAGAACCCCACCGGCGACCACCTCCGCCGCTTCGACCTCCCGGAGGGCTGGCCGGAGACCGGCGACGCGGTCCTGCGCTTCGACGGTGTCGAGTCCTGTGCGCGGGTCTGGCTGAACGGCACGGAGCTCGGCGAGTTCAAGGGCTCCCGTCTCCCGCACGAGTTCGAGGTCGGCACGCTGCTGAAGCCGGCCGGCAACGTGCTCGCCGTCCGGGTCCACCAGTGGTCGGCGGGCTCGTACCTGGAGGACCAGGACCAGTGGTGGCTGCCGGGCATCTTCCGCGGGGTCACGCTGCTGCACCGCCCGCCGCTCGCCGCGCGCGACGTCTTCGTCCACGCCTCCTACGACCACGTCACCGGCGAGGGCACCCTGCGCGTCGACTCCGACGTGCCGGGCCGGGTCACCGTGCCGGAGCTGTCCGTCGACATCGCGGCCGGCGAGCCGGTGACGGTCGCCGTGGAGCCCTGGACTGCGGAGACCCCGCGCCTGTACGACGGCGTGCTCGCCACCGGGGGCGAGCGGGTCCGGCTGCGGATCGGGTTCCGCACGGTCTCGGTCGAGGACGGCCTGATCAAGGTCAACGGAAGCCCGGTCCTCTTCAAGGGCGTCAACCGGCACGAGTGGCACCCCGAACGCGGGCGCGCCCTCGACGTCGAGACGATGCGCGCCGACGTGCTGCTGATGAAGCGGCACAACGTCAACGCGGTGCGCACCTCCCACTACCCGCCGCACCCCGACTTCCTCGACCTGTGCGACGAGTACGGCCTGTGGGTGATGGACGAGTGCGACCTGGAGACGCACGGGTTCACCGAGCGGTCCTGGCGCGACAACCCCGTCGACGACGACCGCTGGACCCCGGCTCTGCTCGACCGGGCGGCCCGGATGGTCGAGCGGGACAAGAACCACCCGTCGGTCGTCGTCTGGTCGCTGGGCAACGAGGCCGGCACCGGACGCGGGCTGACCGCCATGGCCGAGTGGATCCACGCCCGCGACGCCTCCCGTCTCGTGCACTACGAGGGCGACATCGACTGCCGTG
Source organism: Streptomyces sp. NPDC002309 (assembly GCF_053593375.1). Taxonomy (NCBI): domain Bacteria; kingdom Bacillati; phylum Actinomycetota; class Actinomycetes; order Kitasatosporales; family Streptomycetaceae; genus Streptomyces; species Streptomyces sp. NPDC002309. Next base: position 22,060 of record NZ_JBSFCI010000010.1, read on the forward strand.
ACACCGACATGTACTCGCGGATGTACGCCTCCCACGCCGAGGTCGAGCGGATCGGCCGCCGCCTGGACGGCGGCACGCGCAAGCGCCGCGAACTGCCGTTCCTGCTCTGCGAGTACGGCCACGCGATGGGCAACGGCCCCGGCGGGCTCGCCGACTACCAGCGGATCTTCACGTCGTACGAGCGGCTCCAGGGCGGCTTCGTCTGGGAGTGGATCGACCACGGCGTCGCCCACCCCGAGCTGGGCTTCGCCTACGGCGGCGACTTCGGCGAGGAACTGCACGACGGCAACTTCGTCTGCGACGGGCTGGTCTTCCCGGACCGGACGCCGTCGCCGGGCCTGACCGACTTCAAGAAGGTGATCGAGCCGGTCCGGATCGAGGGGGACGGCCCGGCCGGCACGGTACGGGTGACCAACGCCTACGACTTCACGGACCTGTCGGCCCTGTCCTTCGAGTGGTCGCGTCAGGTGGACGGCGAGACGGTCGAGTCGGGCCCGCTGTCCGTCCCGCCGCTGATGCCGGGCGAGTCGGCCGACGTGAAGCTCCCGGCTCCGCCCGAGGCTCCCGCCGGTGCGGAGACGCAGTGGACGGTCCGGGCGCTGCTCGCGCGGGACACGTCGTGGGGAGAGCGGGGCCATGTCGTCGCCTGGTCCCAACTCCCCGTCGTCAAGGGCGTTTTCCCCGCCCTGTCGGCCGCCCTTCCGCCCGTCGCCGACGGATCGCTCGTCCGCCTCGGGCCCGCCGTCTTCGACGCCCGCACGGGCACGTTGAAGAGCGTCGGCGGTGTCGAGGTGACATCACCGCGCCTCGACGTCTGGCGCGCCCCCACCGACAACGACGAGGGCGCCCCCTGGCAGCCCGACGCCCGCTACGGGCCGCTCTGGCGCAAGCTCGGCCTGCACCGGATGCGGCACCGGCTGGACGCGGTGGAGTGGGAGGAGGACGCGCTGACGGTACGGACCCGGGTGGCGCCCGCGGCCGCCGAGGTCGCCCTGCGGACGGTGTACCGCTGGACGGCCGACGGCACCCGGCTGCGGCTGTCCGTCTCGGTGACGCCCGAGGGCGACTGGCGACTGCCGCTGCCGAGGCTCGGCGTCCGCTTCGGCCTGGCGTCGGCGGACCGCGTCACGTGGTTCGGCGGCGGTCCCGGTGAGGCCTACCCCGACACCGCTTCGGCGTCGATGCTGGGCCGCTGGCACGCGACCGTCGACGCGCTGCAGACCCCTTACGTCCGCCCGCAGGAGAACGGCGCCCGCGCCGACGTCCGCTGGGCGGAACTGGGCGGTCTGCGCGTCGAGGGCGAACCGGAGTTCTGGTTCACCGCCCGGCGCTGGACGACCGAGCAGCTGGACGCGGCCGCGCACCCGACCGACCTCACACCGGGCGGGACGGTGTGGGTCAACCTGGACCACGGCCAGATGGGCATCGGCTCCCAGTCCTGCGGGCCCGGCGCGCTCCCGCAGTACCACCTGCACGCGCGCCCCGCCACGTTCGGCTTCGTCTTCTCGCGGACGGAGACCGGCTGAGCGAGGGCGGGGCGAGCGGCCTTCAGTGGTCGGCGCAACAGGGGGTCGGGTCCGGTACCTCGAAGGGGGTCAGCGTCCCCCCGGCCGCCGGCTGGACGGTGAGCACCAGCTCGCCGTCCAGCCACTGCGGCCGTACGTGGTCCCGGGTGACGACGACGGTGTCCGCCGCGGGCGGCTGCGTCGTGCCGAGGACGGTGACACGGGCGATCGCGGAGCGGGACAGCAGCTCCGCGACCGTCACCGTGCCGGTGAGAGCGGCCACGCCCGGGTAGAGCACGGCACGGCCGCACGCGTCGGGGGCGCCGTCCGTCGCCTCGTGGCCCTGCGCCGTCAGCCGCCGACGGACCGAGGGCAGGTCGGCCGCCGACTCCACCGCGAAGGACAGCATGACCCGGGGCCGCTCGTCCCGCACGAGGTGCGTGCAGCCGAACGCGCCCTCGGGGAGGGCGAGTCCGGCCGCCAGCTCCTGGAGGAGGTGGTCGGCCCCGCGCAGGTCCCTCGGACCCGCGTCGACGGTGAGGACGTGCGGGGTCACGAGGGCAGGACCCACACCGGGTTGGAGTAGAACCACAGGTCCAGCCACGGGTCCGCGTCGCCGACGACGTCCAGCGCCGGGCCCGCCGGGTCCACGGCCGCGCCCATCGCGCCGACGGCGCCGCGCTTGCCGTCGGTGCCGCGCAGCCGGACGTAGACGGGGCGGTCGACCTTGCCGAGGTCGTAGGTGAGACGGACGGTGCCGCTCGCCTTGTCGACCTCGTACGACTTGACGACCCTGGCGGTCGGCGCGGTGAAGGTGTCCTTGTCGGAGACCTCGCCGGTCACGTCGCCCTGGATGACGTCGACGCGGGCCAGCTTCGGGAGGAAGCCCGCCCAGTTGGGGCCGCCGGCCAGCGCCACGTCCACGGTGAGCGTGACCTTCGTGCCCTTGCGCACGTGCAGGGCGCCACCCAGCGTGGCCCAGCGGCTGCCGCCGGAGACACGGACGTCGAGGCCGCTGATCAGCTGTCCGTGGTCGACCCAGATACGGCCCGCGCGGATGCCGTCCATGACGGCGGCGTACGAGAAGCCGTCGGCGCCGACATGGGTACGGCTGTAGTAGCCCGGCCAGTAGTCGCCCTGGGCGACGTCGATCTTGCCGGCGTAGACCGGGTCGTCGTAGCGGCCGTTGGCGTTGAAGTCGCCGCCGCCGCGCGCCGCGGTGTCGGCGTAGTTCTGGTGGGAGTCGGAGTTGGCGGTGATCCACCAGGGCTTGCCCTCGGCGAGGAGGCTGTCCCACAGGCCGCCGACGGTGGCGGTCATCCAGTCGAAGCCGCCCCAGGTGCGGTAGCTCTCCAGCGGATAGCCCGCGAAGGAGTCGGCGCTCGGGTTGTTGTCGTAGATGCCGCGGGCCCGGCCCATGCCGAGCGGGGCGGGCAGGCCGGCGGCCTGATGGCCGGGGGCGCCCTCGAAGCCGACGGCGATCTGGTGGCTCGCGGGGGAGGCGTCACGCCAGGCGCGGATCTCGTGCGGGGAGTCGACACCGCGTCGCGCCGGGTGGTTGGCGAGCATCAGCGCGTCCTTGACCTTGCGCCGCTTCACCTGGTCGGAGAGGAAGGCGATGCCCGCGACGGCCAGCGCTTCGTTGGCGGGCGAGTTGCCGGACGCGCCCTTGACGCTGCCGTCGTAGTCCGTCTCGAACTGCTTGAGGACGGAGACCTCGTTGCGGCCGGGGTGGACGAAGACCGTGCCGTGCTCGGCGGCCGGGATGTTCCACTCCAGGCCCTGGAAGACGAGGGTGTCCTCGTAGGCGGCGCGGGCCTGCTGGATGTCCGGGTTGACCTTCTCCACACCGATCTTGGCGTGGGTGGTGCTCCCGTGGTCGGTGATGACCAGCCAGTCCATGCCGTGCTTGGCGCCCTGGCGGACCTGGTCCACGACACGGTACTTGCCGTCGCTGCTGTACTGGGTGTGGATGTGGTGGTCACCGGCGAGCCACAGGAAGCCCTTGCCGTGGCGGCCGCGGGGCGCGGCGGCCGCGGGGGCGGCGCCCGTCGCGGCGGCGGCGCCGGACAGCACGCCGCCGGCGGCCAGACCCGCGCCCAGCAGACCGGCGCGGCGCAGCAGCGAGCGGCGGGAGCGCTGCTCGGGGGTCAGGGCGTCGTCGGGCACAGAGGTGTCGAAGGCGGTCGGAAGCGCCTTGTGCTCGTGGTCGTGATCGTGGTCGTGCCCGTGGTGGTGATGCCCGGGTCCGTGGCTGTGCCCCATCGTGCGCCTCCTGGATCAGCGGCGCCGCTGCGCCCGTGCTGAGGAGAATCGAGGCAGCAGATGAACTTTCGACGGCCCTGGCGTGATGTGCGGACGTCACGGGAACGACTGATCGACCCCAAGAGCACCGTGGCACCAACTGGCCTTGCCCACAACGGAGTTCACAGCAGCGACAGGCACCGCTCGCCCACGTGACGTGGAGGCACCGCCCGGCTCACAGGGCCGTCACCGTCCGGACCGGGCGCCATGGACTAGCGTCGGTCATATGACCAGCGACCACCCGGGAGCCGCTCCCGGCCTCGCCGAGGCCCTCGCCGCGGGGACGGTGGTGCTCGACGGCGGCATGTCCAACCAGCTGGAGTCGGCCGGGCACGATCTCGGCGACGGGCTGTGGTCGGCGCGGCTGCTCGCCGATCGGCCCGAGGCGATCACCGAGGCGCATCTCGCGTACTTCCTCGCGGGCGCGAGCGTGGCGATCACCTCCAGCTACCAGGCCACGTTCGAGGGCTTCGCCGAGCGCGGCATCGGACACGGACGCGCTGCGGAACTGCTGCGGCTCAGCGTGGAGTCGGCGCGCGAGGCTGCGGCGCGGGCCACCGCGCGGGGCGTCACCCGGCCGCTCTGGGTGGCGGCCTCGGTCGGACCCTACGGGGCGATGCTCGCGGACGGTTCGGAGTACCGGGGGCGCTACGGACTGACGGTGGACGAACTCGAACGCTTCCACCGCCCCCGGATCGAGACCCTCGCCGCCGCCGGTCCCGACGTGCTGGCCCTGGAGACGGTCCCGGACTCCGACGAGGCGACGGCCCTGCTCCGCGCGGTGCGCGGGCTCGGGGTGCCGGCCTGGCTGTCGTACACCGTGGCCGGCGGCCGCACCCGCGCCGGCCAGCCCCTGGAGGACGCCTTCGCCCTGGCCGCCGAGGTGGACGAGGTGATCGCGGTGGGAGTGAACTGCTGCGCGCCGCGGGACGCCGACGCCGCCGTGGCGCTCGCGGCCCGGGTGACCGGCAGACCGGTGGTGGCCTATCCCAACAGCGGCGAGACCTGGGACGCCGGGGCGCGCGCCTGGAGCGGCGGCTCCACCTTCACCCCGGAGCGGGTCGAGGGCTGGCGCGCCTCGGGCGCCCGGCTGATCGGCGGGTGCTGCCGGGTGGGGCCGGAGACGATCAGGGCCGTCGCCCGGACGCTGGCGGGCTGAGCGGCGCCTCCCGTCGTCACTGCCGGCGGACGCCGCTGGTGCGGCGCAGGAGACGTACGACCGAGCGCGGCTCCGCGGTGCGGGGCGCGGCGGCGTCCGGATCCGGGGCGGACGCGGTGCCCCGGCCGCCGGGATCGGCGGCCCACAGCGCGAACTCCCGGTCGCGCGGCCCGTACGCGGTGTGCGGCTCCCTCGTCGGCCCCGGCTCGGCCCGCCCCGCCCGCTCGTCGCGCTCCCCCGCCCCGCCCTCGCCGAAGACCCGCACCGGGTGCGTGTCGTCCCAGGGCTGCCGGCCCGGGTCGCCCTCGGCCGCGAACCGTACCCACGCCGAGTGCAGCGCGTCGGCCAGTCCGGCCGGCGCGCCCCATCCGGCGAGCCGCGCCGACTCGGGAGCTTCCCCGGTGTCGAAGACGAAACCGAGCTCCAGGGCGTGGCAGGCGCCGAGTCCGGGCCGCAGCGAGGGCCAGGCGAACCCGTAGACGTACGCCGAACCGGGGCGGGCGTCGGCCGCCGGTTCCCTCGGCAACGAACCGGCACCGAACCGGCACGGCTCGGCCGCGTCGCCGTCGAGGAGCTGGACCGTCCGGCGGCGGGCCGGCCCCTCTCCCGCCAGGTCCACCACGCGGACCTGACACGGTCCGCCTGACCTCCCCTCAGACGGGCAGCCCCGCCGCCCAGCCGATCCCGCCCCGCAGATGGGCGCGGAAGTCCGGGTCGGCGTAGGCCTCGGCGGCGTGCCCGAACGCGGTGTAGAAGACACGGCCGGCGCCCTGCTCCCGGCACCAGGCCAGCGGATGGTCGTCACCCATCCCGCCGCCCTCGTACGAGGACTCGTCGGCGGAGACGAGGATGTGCGCGGCGCCGCGTGGGCTGGTGGTGAAGTCGTACCACTCGTCGGTGAAGTCCCAGACGGCGGGCAGATGCCGGGTCGCGGGGTGGTCGCGGTCCTCGACCAGCGCCCGGCCCGGCTGGTGGGCGGGGTGGCGGGCGAAGCGGGCGCCGAGCAGCTCGCCGTAGTACGGCCAGTCCTCCTCGGTGCAGGCCGCGGCGTGCACTCCTGCGAAGCCGCCGCCCGACTCGACGTAGGCGACGAGCCGCTCGCGTCCGGGCGGGGTCAGCACCTCGCCACTGGTGGAAAGGAAGACGACGGCGGCGTACCCGTCCAGCGGGGCCTCCAGGGCCGCCGGGTCCTCGGTGTGCTCGACGTCGAACGGGCCGAGCGCGGTCACGGCCGCCACGGCGTCCGGGAGGGAGTCGTGGCGGTAGGCAGTGGTACGGGTGCAGAGGAGCAGCCGCGGTGCCGCGGGAGGTGGGGTGGGCGACATGCCGCCCATGGTGCCGCACAGGTGTTCCACAGGACCGGGGAGGCCCGTAGCCTCGGCGGCGATGAACACGATTCCCGCACACCTCGACCACCTCGTCCTCGCGACCCCGGATCTGGCGGCGACGGTCGCGGAGTTCACGCGGCGCACCGGGGTGACTCCGGTGGCCGGCGGTTCTCATGTCGATCTCGGCACCCGCAACCACCTGGTCGGACTGGGCGGAACCGGCTACCTGGAGATCATCGGCCCCGATCCCGAGCGGGCCGGACCCGGCGGCCCCGGCCCCTTCGGGGTGGACGAGCTGCCCGCGCCCCGCACCCTGACCTGGGCGATCAGCCCGCCCGACCTGGACGCGGCGGTGACCGCGGCGCGGGCGCGCGGCTACGATCCCGGCGCACCGCGGGCGATGAGCCGCCGCACCCCCGGCGGCGCCCTGCTGAGCTGGCGCCTGACCGACGGCGTGTCCGCGCACCCTTCCGGCCTGGTCCCTTTCCTCATCGACTGGGGCGCCACCCGCCATCCCTCCGCGAGCGGCCTCCCCGTCACGCCGCTGCTGTCCCTGACCGCCACGGCCCCCGACCCCGCCGAGATCCGGCCGCTCCTGGCGGCCCTGGACACGGAACTCCCCGTCACGGAGGGACCGGTGGGGCTGTCGTTCACGGTGGACACACCGAAGGGGCCGGTACGGTTCGACTGAGCCCGCCGACGGCACCGGGCCCGCGCCGGCCGTCCGTTCCGCCCGCACTCCGCCCGGCCGTCCGTCCGTCCGCCCCGGTGTCCGTTTCCTTCAAGACCCCGGCGCCGCCCCCTGCCTACCGTGGACCTCATGACTCCACGATTCGATGCCATCGGCCTGGTCGTCTCCGACATGGCCGCCTCCGTCGCCTTCTACCGCCGCCTGGGATTCGCGTTCCCGGAGGGAGTGGAGGACCAGCCGCACGCGGAGGCCGGACTGCCGGGCGGCTTGCGGCTGCTGCTCGACACGGAGGACTGCGTGCGGTCCTTCCACGCCGGGTGGCGGCCCCCCGCGGGCGGCGGCCGCGCCTCGCTGGCACTGCTGTGCGACGGACCGGACGAGGTCGACGCGGTGTACGAGGAGATGGTGGGCGCCGGGTACCACGGCGAACTCAAGCCGTGGGACGCCTTCTGGGGCCAGCGGTACGCCGTCGTGAACGACCCGGACGGCAACGGCGTCGACCTGTTCGCCCCGCTGCCGTCAGCCGCCGAGTAGCTCGCCCGGGGTGGCGCCCGTCAAGTCCCTGACCTCCCGGGCCAGATGCGGCTGGTCCGCGTAACCGGCCAGCACGGCGGTCTCCGCGAGCGGCAGGCCGCCCCGCGCGAGGGTCAGTGCCCGCTGGAGGCGCAGCACACGGGCGAGTGTCTTCGGACCGTATCCGAAGGCGGTCAGCGCGCGGCGGTGCAACTGGCGTGCGCCGATGCCGAGTTCGTCGGCGGTCACGGCGACCGGGCGGCCCGCCTGGAGCGCCGCGACGATCCGCCGCAGCGACGGGTCCGGCGGATCGGCGTCGGCCGCCAGCGCCAGAGCGGCCTCCTCCAGCCCGTTCGCGGGATCGGCGGCCGCCTCCACCCGCGCGGTCAGCCGGCGCACCCGAGCGTCCGGCCAGAGGTCGGCGAGCGCGACGCGCCGGTCACGGACCTCGTGCGCGGGCAGCCCCAGGAAAGCGGGCGCGGTGCCGGGGAAGAAGCGGACGCCCGCCCAGACGCCACCGCCGTCGCCGTCGGTGCGGTGCGCGCGCGTGTCCGGGCCCGCGATCAGCAGGCGCCCGTCGTTCCAGAGCAGGTCCATGCAGCCGTCGGGCAGCACCCTCCCCGCGCCGGACGCGGCGGACGGGGTGCTCGTCCACACCACCGCGCCGTCCAGCCGCGACACCCGCTCCACGTACACGCCGGCCAGGCTACGCCGCCGGGCCCCGGTCCGGCCTCTGCCCGGCTCGCCCCACGGCACGCCGGCTCCCACGCCCCGCCCCCGCGCCCGGGGGCTGACCCCGTAGACCCGCCCCGCCTCGGCGGCCGGCGACACGACCGTCCACGGGTGTGCGGGAGCGTCCTGGAGCAGGCAGGGCACACGACCGACTACGGGGTGCGCGGCGCGCGGTACGAGGTCGGCGCGGACGCCTCGGGGCGCGAGCGGTGGTGGTGACCGGGGCGCCCGGTCCCACGGCAGCCAGGTGGCGCCCGCCGCGCGGGAAGCAGGGCTGGAGGTCGGGCGGCCTCGCGCGCCGGCGGTTTCGACCGGGCGGACCGGTCGACGTGGGCGCCCCCCCTGCGGGGCGCGGACGCGGCGTACCTCGTCCACCCCGGCGACGTCGGCTCGCCGGAGGCCACTCTCCCGGTAGGGCTGCCTGCAGGTCCTGCGTGGCGTGGCCGCGGGCGCCGCCGGGCGGGCTTCACCGCTCCCGCGGCGGCTCCACCCCGTTGTCCCGGGCCCCGTTGTGCGCGGAGTTCCGGGACGCGTTGCTCTGCGCCGCGTTGCTCTGTGACGAGTTCTGCGAGCTCTTCACCTGTGCGCGCAGCCGTGCCGTCACGTCCTCCGGAGGAAGGAAGCGGGACCAGCGCTCGGGGAACTCGGACGGCATGTCGGGGTCGTCCGGGTCGGGGTCGGCCCCACGGGCCGCGGCGGCGCGGGCGACGTACTCGGCGACCTGCGCCTCACGCAGCCGCTCGTTGGCGGCGCGGGCGGCGGCCGTCGCGGCGGCCGGCCAGACCCGGTCGATCGCCGCGTTCATGGCGGCGCCGACGAGCACGGCGAACGCGGACACACCGATCCACAGCAGCACGGCGACGGCGGCTGCCAGGGAGCCGTAGATCGTCGCGCCCTCGATGGTGTTCGCCAGGTAGATCCGCAGCAGGAAACTGCCGAGCACCCACATCCCGAGCGCGACCAGGGCGCCCGGCACGTCCTCGACCCACGGGGAGCGGACCGGGACGGAGACGTGGTAGAGCGTGGTCAGGAAGATGATCGACAGGACCATGACCACGGGCCAGTAGAGGACCTGGACGACCGTCGTCGACCAGGGCACGATCCGCACCACCGCGTCCGGTCCCGCCACCATCAGCGGCAGCGCCACCGAGCCGATCAGCAGGGCCGCGATGAACAGCAGGAACGCCACCAGCCGCGTCTTGACGATCCCCCGGACTCCGTCGAGGCCGTACATCACGGTGATGGTGTCGATGAACACGTTCACCGCCCGGGACCCCGACCACAGCGCGAAGAGGAAACCGATGGAGATGACGTCCGGGCGCCCGCCCTGCATCACGTCGTCCAGGATCGGCCGGGCGATCTGGTTGACGCCCTTGTCGGACAGGACGGTGCGCGACGCCTCCAGGAGGTTGGTCTCCAGGCTGGAGATGGTGTCCGTGCCGGTCCAGTCGTCGACGTAGCCGAGCAGGCCGATCAGGCTGAGCAGCAGCGGCGGCACCGACAGCAGCGTGAAGAAGGCGGCCTCGGCGGCCAGACCGAGGATGCGGTACTCGATGCAGGAGTTGACGGTGTCCTTCAGCAGCAGCCAGGCGGTCCGGCGCTTCGACACGTTCCGGTAGAGGGCACGCGCGCGATGGAGGCGACCGGAGGGTTCGGGGATGTCACTAGCTGGCTGCACGACCCAAAGGTATCCGCCGCACCGGTCGCGGTTCACCCTGGTCGGACGGTTGCCCCCGGAGCCGCGTCCCCGGGATGACCACCCCCGTCCCTCGGGGTAGGTTCCGAGACATGGCACGCACCACCCACATCGTGACCAACCAGGCCCCGCCGCTCGTCGGACACGACGTCTTCCGCACCGACCGGGCCCTCGTCGAGTCCGTCGAACGGCACGTCGCCCCGGACCTGCTCCACGAGGCCCTGGACGAGCTCTCGGCCCTCGGCCGCACCTCGGGATCGGCGCAGGTGCAGGAGTGGGGGGCGCTCGCCAACGAGAACCCGCCCGCACTGCGCACCCACGACCGCTACGGGCACCGCGTCGACGAGGTCGAGTTCCATCCGTCCTGGCACCGGCTGCTCGGCAAGGGCGTCGGCGCGGGCCTGACGGCGGCCTGGGCACGGCCGGCCGGGCATGTGCGACGGGCGGCCGGATTCCTGATGTGGACGCAGGTCGAGGCCGGCAACGGCTGCCCGCTGTCCATGACCCACGCCGCCGTGCCCGCCCTGCGCACCGACCCCGCCCTCGCCGCCGAGTGGGAGCCGCGGCTGACGTCCATGATCTACGACCGTGATCCGCGGCCGGCCGGGCAGAAGGCCGGAGTGCTGTTCGGGATGGGCATGACGGAGAAGCAGGGCGGCAGCGACGTCCGCGCCAACACCACCGTCGCCCGGCCGCTCGCGGAGGACGGGACGTACGAGCTGACCGGGCACAAGTGGTTCTGCTCGGCCCCGATGTCCGACGGCTTCCTGGTGCTGGCCCAGGCACCGGGCGGGCTGACCTGTTTCCTGGTGCCGCGGGTGCTCGCCGACGGCGGCAGGAACGTGTTCCTGATCCAGCGGCTGAAGGAGAAGCTGGGCAACCGGTCCAACGCCTCCGGCGAGGTCGAGTTCGACGGGACCTGGGCGCGCCGGGTCGGTGACGAGGGACGCGGGGTGCGGACCATCATCGGGATGGTTGCCGCGACCCGGCTCGACTGCGTGCTCGGCTCGGCGGGGCTGATGCGTCAGGCCGTCGCGCAGGCGATCCACCACAGCGCGCACCGGGAGGCGTTCGGCGGCAGGCTGATCGACAAGCCGTTGATGCGCAACGTCCTGGCCGATCTCGCGCTGGAGTCGGAGGCGGCGACCACTCTCGGGCTGCGCCTCGCCGCCGCCTACGACGACGGGAGCGAGCAGGAGCGGGCCTTCCTGCGGCTGGCGGTGCCGGCCGCGAAGTACTGGGTGACCAAGCGCTGCGCGCCGGTGGCGGTGGAGGCCGCGGAGTGCCTGGGCGGCAACGGGTACGTCGAGGAGTCGGGGCTGCCGCGACTGGTGCGCGAGTCGCCGCTGAACTCGATCTGGGAGGGCGCGGGCAACGTCCAGGCGCTGGACGTGCTGCGCGCGTTGCGGCGCGAACCGGAGGCCCTCGACGCCTTTCTCCAGGAGATCGGGCGGGCGCGCGGCGCCGACCACCGGCTGGACGGGGCGATCAAGAACCTGCTGACCGAACTGGCCGATCTGGAGGGCGTCGAGGCCCGCGCCCGGCGGGTGGTCGAGCGGCTCGCGCTGGTGCTTCAGGGCGCGCTGCTCGTCCGGTACGCGCCACCGGAGGTCGCGGACGCGTTCTGCGGCTCGCGGCTGGGCGGCGACTGGGGAAACTCCTTCGGGACCCTGCCGCACACGCCGGCTCTGGCGTCGGTGGTGGAGCGGGCGCGGCCGGTCTCCTGACGCCGGCCGCGAAAGCCGGGCGCCGACAGGGGTGGTGCTGCGCCGACACGGCACCACCCCTGCCCCGGCCGGCCTGTTGAGGCAGGCGCGCCGCGCGGGCGACGTCGCTCAAGTCTCAAACAGCGGGGGTCGGTTCACCAGGGTTGCAGGGGGTTGCAACTTTCCGGTGACTGTGACCGGAGTAGGTCCCTCCGTCACGGGTCGGGCGGCAGTATGGGGCACACGAGCAGGACGCGACCGGAAAACGACGCCACCACGCCTTGACAGCCGGTCGCACATCCGTGTGAACCCGGGGGAGGACCTCAGTGCCGCGGTCGCCTATGAACGTGCCGCAGCCGACCGCCGTCGACGCGCGACGGGCCGCGCGGATGCTCAGCGCCCTGCGTGACACCGCCCTCTCCGGCCGGAGCCCGCACCTCGCCCCCCGTCCGGTCATCGAGGAGTCCTGGAAGCGGATGCTGCGGACCGGTGTGGACCCGGACCGCGACTTCAGAACCGGTCTGCTGCCGCCGGAGGAGGTCCTGCGCCGGCGTGAGGAGTCGCCGCTGCGGCATGTGCTGCCGGTGCTGAGGGAAGGTCTGGTCTCCGTCGCAGATACCGCCCAGCACATCATGGTGATCGCCGACGCGGAGGGCCGGGTGCTGTGGCGCGAGGGCAGTGCCGCCGTGCTGCGCAAGGCGGACGCGCTGGGGTTCCTGCTGGGCGCCGACTGGGGGGAGAACACCGTCGGCACCAACGGCGTCGGGACACCGGCCGTGGTACGGCGGCCCGTTCAGGTCCGCGGCGCCGAGCACTTCGTCCGCACGCACGCCTCATGGACCTGCGCGGGCGCACCGCTGACCGATCCGCGCGACGGCCGGCTGATCGGGGTCCTGGACGTCAGCGGTCCGCTGGAGACGATGCATCCGGCCACTCTCGCCTGGGTCGACTCGGTCGCCAAGCTGGCCGAGGCCCGGCTCCGGGAGGTGCATCTGACCGCGCTGGAGGGGCTGCGCGCGGTGGCCGCCCCGGTGCTGGCCCGGCTGACGGGCCGTGCGCTGGTGGTCGACCGGGAGGGCTGGACGGCGGCGGTGACGGGGATGCCGTACACGAGCCGGATCGCGCTGCCCGAGGCGCTGTCGCCGGGCCGCCCCGCGCTGCCGCTGCTGGGCCCGTGCCGGGTGGAACCACTCGCCGGGGGCTGGCTGGTGCGGCCCGCCGACGAGCCGCTTCCCTCCGGTGCCACCCGGATCGTGCTGGACCTCGGGCAGCCGCGCCGCTGGACGGTGACGGTGTCGGGCAGCGCCGGCTCCTGGGCCCGTGAACTGAGCCCCCGGCACGCCGAGTTGCTGTTCCTGCTGGCCGAGCAGCGGGCGGGCCGCTCCGCGGCGCAGCTCGCCTCGGACGTGTTCGGCGATCCGCGCCGCACGGTGACCGTCCGCGCCGAACTGTCGCGGGTGCGGCGGTATCTCGGAGGAATTCTGGAGCACCGGCCGTATCGTTTCTGCGATGCGGCCGAGGTCGAGGTGCTCCTCCCGCGCGAGCCGTCCGATCTGCTGCCGCACTCGAACGCGCCTGCGGTGCTCACCGTGCGGGCCACCCCCGTGACGCTCTGACCCGGGCTGAGGTTACACACCGTGACACCAGGGTATGCCGTCGCCGTACATCCGATGGCGAGTTCCGCAGATCCGAGGGCTTCTTCCGCATATTTACGGGGTCTTCCTCCCCGCTCCGCCGTACCTGACGTAGCATCCCCTACCGGGCCACCCCACCTGCTCCCAGGTCAACGCACAGATCAACAGGCGCAGTTGGCCCACCTCGGGAGGACAGATGAAGCAACGCGGCAGACACCGCCGACGCAAGCGGGGCCAGGCGCTGCGCGCGTTCCTGACCGGGACAGCCCTCGCGCTGACCGGCGCCGCCACCCTGATCAGCACCTCCCAGGCCACGTCCGGCAACGACCCGGGCGCCCTGAAGCCGATAACCTCCGCCGACTCGCTGGCCGATCTGCGTCTGAGCGAGCAGCCGCTCGCGCACCCCGTGCCCGACGGCCCGGCCCGGCCCGTCGGCGTCGCCGCCGTCCTCGCGGACGCCGACCGCGGCCTGCGCGGCGCGGCGGACTGCGCCGGTGCCGACCGCTCCGCGCTGCCGACGGCGCCCGCGGCCACCCGGGCGCTCTGCTGGGTCGAGGCCGGCACGGAGAACTGGCACCCCGGCGCCCTGACCACCTCGGGGGACGCCGACGACGACGGCCGGTGGGGGGCGAACCGCGTGATCCTCTCCGGCTGGAGCGACCAGCGCGGGCACTCCCGGGTCGCCTTCGTCGACGCCAACGACCCGGAGCGGCTCACCTACACCTGGGTCGCGCTCACGGTCCCCGCGCGCGGCGAACCGGCCGGCCGGCCGCTCGTCTCGGCGCTCTCCGGCATGGTCTGGTACCAGGACAAGCTGCTCGTCACCGCCGACGAGGGACGCGGCCTGTACGTCTACGACCTGGACGGCATCCGCAGCACGCCCGCCACCGCCGCGACCGCGTCACCGGCGCGGGGTGAGCGCTACACCCTGCCGGCCGTCCGCTCGTACCGCCTGAGCGGTGCCCGGATCGGCGCGCTCTCCCTCGACCGCAGCACCACACCCGTCAGCCTGGTCGCGAGCGAGTCCGTCCCGGCCGGCGGCGACCGTCCCACCCGGCTGTGGCGTTACGGGCTGGACGACGACCCGTCCGGCGCCGGCCTGCTCGGCACACGGCCGCAGGAGGCCTACGAGACGAAGGCTGCCGACGTCAGGGGTGTGCTCGCCCACCGGTCCCGGTGGTACCTGGCCCGCGCCGCGGGTGAGCACGGCTCGCTGTGGCGACAGGACACCGAGGGCGCGCGGGTCGCACGGTGCGGGACGGACGAGACGTATCTGTGCTGGAGCGGCCCCGCGCAGTCCCTCTCCTACTGGGAGGAGAACGGCGAGGTCTGGTCGCAGTCGGGACGGATGCTGTTCTCGCTGCCGCTGGACTCGATCGACAGGGCGCTCGGCTAGTTCCAGTACCGCGTCGGTCGAGGTCTGCCCGTGCGGTGCGGCGTCGCGAGAGGGCGTGACGGGCGTCGCGAGAGGGCGGACCTCGGCCGGCGCGGCACCGGCCCCGATCGACAGGGCGGCCGGCCGGATGATTCCCTGACCGGCATGACGAACATCCCCGTGACCACCTGGTCCCTGGAGCAGACCGCCCCCACCGACCTGCTCCCGGCCGCCGCACCGGAGGGCGACGTGCGGATCGCCCGCGCGGCGGCGCCCTCCCCCGAGTTCAGCCGTTTCCTCTACGCCTCCGTGGGCGGGGACATCCGCTGGACCGACCGGCTGGGCTGGCCGTACGCACGGTGGCAGGAACACCTGGGGCGGTCCGGGGTGGAGACCTGGGTGGCCTACGACCGGGGCACGCCCGCCGGGTACGTGGAGCTGGAGCCGCAGGACGACGGCGTCGTGGAGATCGTGTACTTCGGCCTGATCCCCGCCTTCCGTGGCCGCCGCGTCGGCGGGCACCTGCTGGCGTACGGCGCCGCCCGCGCGTGGGATCTGGCGGAGCGCTGGCCCGGACTCACCCCGACGAAGCGGGTCTGGCTCCACACCTGCAGCAAGGACGGGGAGCACGCCATGGACAACTACCTGCGGCGCGGCTTCAAGCTGTTCGACACGAAGGTCGAGGAGGAGCCGGACGTCGCGACTCCCGGTCCCTGGCCGGGCGCATACCCTGTCTGACCTGGCACGACAAGACGGCGTTCACGCCATGTGACTGATCGCACCCTTGTCCCGTATTCCGGGACAAGGGTGTCCACATGCCGGATGAAGCTGGACTGTGCGGAGAACGCCGTGACACGCTTCCGTCATGCCTGGAACTGGAATTGCCTTGGTGAGTCGGCGGCACGTCGACCTCGGCCGCATGTCCAGCGCCATCTGTCCGGCGAGCTGAGACGTCTCCAGCACCGCCGATCCCCCCGCTTCGTCTGCTGCTGCGCACCCGTGCGCGCGTACGCCTGTATGCGCCCGTGCCCGCAGGTCAGAGCCGTTTTCCGCCTGTCCCGAAGGACGTAGAGACCATGGCCGCCAACCCGCAGAACCCTGCTGCCGCGACTTCCCGCCGCAAGGTGAGCCGTCACCGCGGTGAGGGTCAGTGGGCCGCGGGTCACTTCACCCCGCTCAACGGCAACGAACAGTTCAAGAAGGACGACGACGGTCTCAATGTGCGGACACGCATTGAGACGATCTACTCCAAGCGTGGCTTCGACTCGATCGACCCCAACGACCTGCGCGGCCGGATGCGCTGGTGGGGTCTCTACACCCAGCGCAGGCCCGGGATCGACGGCGGCAAGACCGCGATCCTGGAGCCGGAGGAGCTGGACGACGAGTACTTCATGCTGCGCGTCCGTATCGACGGCGGCCGGCTCACCACCGAGCAGCTGCGGGTGATCGGTGAGATCTCGCAGGAGTACGCGCGCGGCACCGCGGACATCACCGACCGGCAGAACGTCCAGTACCACTGGATCCGGATCGAGGACGTGCCCGAGATCTGGAACCGCCTGGAGGCGGTCGGCCTGTCCACCACGGAGGCCTGCGGTGACACGCCCCGCGTGATCCTCGGCTCTCCTGTCGCCGGTATCGCCGCCGACGAGATCATCGACGGCAGCCCGGCCGTCGACGAGATCCACCGCCGGATCATCGGCAACAAGGACTTCTCGAACCTGCCCCGCAAGTTCAAGTCGGCGATCTCCGGCTCACCGCTGCTGGACGTGGCGCACGAGATCAACGACATCGCCTTCGTCGGCGTGGTCCACCCCGAGCACGGACCCGGCTTCGACCTGTGGGTCGGCGGCGGTCTGTCCACCAATCCGAAGATCGGCGTCCGGCTCGGCGCCTGGGTGCCGCTGGACGAGGTGCCGGACGTCTACGAGGGCGTCATCTCGATCTTCCGTGACCACGGCTACCGGCGGCTGCGCACCCGGGCCCGGCTGAAGTTCCTGGTCGCCGACTGGGGCGCGGAGAAGTTCCGCCAGGTCCTGGAGGACGAGTACCTGGGGCGCAAGCTGACCGACGGCCCGGCACCCGCCCAGCCGGTCGAGCGCTGGCGCGACCACGTCGGCGTGCACCGGCAGAACGACGGCCGCTTCTACGTCGGTTTCGCACCGCGGGTCGGCCGCGTGGACGGCGCCACGCTGACGAAGATCGCCGACGTGGCGGAGGCGCACGGCTCGGGCCGGGTCCGCACCACCGTCGAGCAGAAGATGATCGTGCTCGATGTCGAGGAGTCGCAGGTCGATTCGCTCGTGGAGGGCCTGGAGGCGCTGGACCTCACGGTCACCCCGTCGCCGTTCCGGCGCGGCACGATGGCCTGCACCGGCATCGAGTTCTGCAAGCTCGCCATCGTCGAGACCAAGGTGCGCGGCGCCTTGCTGATCGACGAACTGGAGCGCCGGATCCCGGACTTCGACGAACCGATCACCATCAACATCAACGGCTGCCCCAACGCCTGCGCCCGTATCCAGGTCGCGGACATCGGCCTCAAGGGCCAGCTGGTCACGGACGCCCGGGGCGAGCAGGTCGAGGGCTTCCAGGTGCACCTGGGCGGCGCGCTCGGTCTGGAGGCCGGCTTCGGTCGCAAGGTGCGCGGTCTGAAGGTCACCTCGCAGGAGCTGCCCGACTACGTCGAGCGCGTGCTGAAGCGCTTCCAGGCGGAGCGCGAGGAGGGCGAGCGGTTCGCGACCTGGGCGGCCCGCGCCTCCGAAGAGGCCCTTTCGTGAACGCGGCCGGCGAGACGGGGGACGCCGTATGAGTGAGCGTGCCGCACCTTTCTACTGCCCCTACTGCGGCGACGAGGACCTGCGTCCGAGCGAGCAGGGACACGGCGCCTGGGAGTGCGCGGCGTGCAACCGCGCCTTCCAGCTGAAGTTCCTCGGGCTGCTGTCCCGTGGGCTCCAGCAGGACACGAAGGGACAGGACACCGCGAGGGGAGGGGATGAGATATGACGAGGACTCAAGAGACGCGTGACACTGGGGAGTTGAGGGCGCTCGCCGAGCGGGCGGGCCGCGAACTGGAGGACGCGTCCGCGACGGAGATCCTCCGGTGGGCGGCGCAGACCTTCGGCGAGCGGTTCTGCGTGACGTCCTCCATGGAGGACGCGGTGGTCGCCCACCTCGCGTCCCGCGTCATGCCCGGTGTCGACGTCGTCTTCCTGGACACCGGCTACCACTTCGAGGAGACCATCGGCACCCGGGACGCCGTCGAGGCGGTGATGGACGTCAACGTCATCACCCTCACCCCGGAGCGGACGGTCGCCGAGCAGGACGCCGAGCACGGCCCGAGACTGCACGACCGCGACCCCGACCTGTGCTGCTTCCTGCGCAAGGTCCAGCCGCTGGAGCAGGGGCTCACGCACTACGCGGCCTGGGCGACCGGTCTGCGCCGCGACGAGTCCCCGACCCGGGCCGGGACCCCCGTCGTCGCGTGGGACGAGAAGCGCCGGAAGGTCAAGATCTCGCCGATCGCCCGCTGGACCCAGGACGACGTGGACGCCTACGTCGCCGAGCACGGCGTGCTCACCAACCCGCTGCTGACGGACGGCTACGCCTCCGTGGGCTGCGCCCCGTGCACCCGCCGTGTGCTGGAGGGCGAGGACGCGCGCGCCGGCCGCTGGGCCGGGCGCTCCAAGACCGAGTGCGGGCTGCACGGATGACGACCACCCCACCGACCCCCCAGGAGACGCACGTGACGAGCGGAGCCACCCTCTGGCTCACGGGGCTGCCGAGCGCCGGCAAGACCACGATCGCGTACGAGCTGGCCGGCCGGCTGCGCGAGGAGGGCCACCTCGTGGAGGTGCTCGACGGCGACGAGATCCGCGAGTTCCTCTCGGCGGGCCTCGGCTTCGGCCGCGAGGACCGGCACACCAACGTCCAGCGCATCGGTTACGTCGCCGAACTCCTCGCCCGCAACGGCGTGAAGGCGCTCGTCCCGGTGATCGCGCCGTACACCGACAGCCGCGAGGCCGTACGCAAGCGGCACCAGACGCACGGCACCGCCTATATCGAGGTGCATGTGGCGACCCCGGTCGAGGTGTGCTCCGTGCGCGATGTGAAGGGGCTGTACGCCAAGCAGGCCGCGGGCGAGCTGACGGGACTGACCGGGGTGGACGACCCCTACGAGGAGCCCGCCTCGCCCGACCTGCGCATCGAGTCGCAGCACCAGACCGTGCAGGAGTCCGCCGCGTCGGTGTACGCCCTGCTGACCGAGAGGGGACTGGCATGACGACCGTCGCACCCGTGACCGAGGAGGCGGAGACCCCGTACGCGCTCTCGCACCTGGACGCGCTGGAGTCCGAGGCGGTGCACATCTTCCGCGAGGTGGCGGGCGAGTTCGAACGGCCGGTGATCCTCTTCTCCGGCGGCAAGGACTCCATCGTCATGCTGCGTCTGGCGCTGAAGGCCTTCGCGCCGGGCCCGGTCCCCTTCTCCCTGCTGCACGTCGACACCGGGCACAACTTCCCCGAGGTCCTCGACTACCGCGACCGCACGGTGGCCCGGTACGGCCTGCGGCTGCATGTCGCGTCCGTGCAGGACTACATCGACCGCGGTGTGCTCAAGGAGCGCCCCGACGGGACCCGCAACCCGCTCCAGACGCTGCCGCTCACGGAGAAGATCCAGGCCGAGCGCTTCGACGCGGTGTTCGGCGGCGGCCGGCGCGACGAGGAGAAGGCCCGGGCCAAGGAGCGGGTGTTCTCGCTGCGGGACGAGTTCTCCCAGTGGGACCCGCGCAGGCAGCGGCCCGAGCTGTGGAACCTGTACAACGGCCGCCACGCCCCCGGCGAGCACGTCCGGGTCTTCCCGCTCTCCAACTGGACCGAGCTGGACGTCTGGCAGTACATCGCCCGCGAGGGCATCGAGCTGCCCGAGATCTACTTCGCCCATGAGCGCGAGGTGTTCAGGCGCGCCGGCATGTGGCTGACCGCCGGCGAGTGGGGCGGCCCCAAGGAAGGCGAGAGCGTCGAGAAGCGCCAGGTCCGCTACCGCACGGTCGGCGACATGTCCTGCACGGGCGCGGTCGACTCCGGCGCCCGGACCCTGGAGCAGGTGATCACCGAGATCGCCGCGTCCCGGCTGACCGAACGGGGCGCCACCCGGGCCGACGACAAGCTCTCCGAGGCCGCGATGGAAGACCGCAAGCGCGAGGGGTACTTCTAGCCATGACGAGCACCACCGAACCCACCGAGACGCTGTCGGTCGAGCAGTTGTCGGCGACCACCCTGCTGCGGTTCGCCACCGCCGGCTCGGTCGACGACGGCAAGTCCACGCTGGTCGGCCGGCTGCTGCACGACTCCAAGTCGGTCCTCACCGACCAGCTGGAGGCGGTGGCGCGCGCCTCGGCGAGCCGCGGCCAGGACGGCCCGGACCTCGCGCTGCTGACGGACGGGCTGCGCGCCGAGCGCGAGCAGGGCATCACCATCGACGTGGCGTACCGCTACTTCGCCACCCCGCGCCGCCGGTTCATCCTCGCGGACACGCCGGGGCATGTGCAGTACACGCGGAACATGGTCACCGGTGCCTCCACCGCCGAGCTGACGGTCAT
This sequence comes from Streptomyces sp. NPDC002309, assembly GCF_053593375.1. Classification (NCBI taxonomy): domain Bacteria; kingdom Bacillati; phylum Actinomycetota; class Actinomycetes; order Kitasatosporales; family Streptomycetaceae; genus Streptomyces; species Streptomyces sp. NPDC002309. The sequence goes on from NZ_JBSFCI010000010.1 coordinate 42,296, forward strand.
CCTGGTCGACGCGCGCAACGGTGTCGTCGAGCAGACCCGCCGGCACGCCGCCATCGCCGCCCTGCTGCGCGTCCCGCACGTCGTCCTCGCCGTCAACAAGATGGACCTGGCCGGCTACGCGGAGGACGTCTTCGGCGCGATCGCCGAGGAGTTCACGGCGTACGCGACGGAGCTCGGCGTCCCCGAGGTCACCGCGATCCCGATCTCCGCGCTGAACGGCGACAACGTCGTGGAACCGTCCGCGCGCATGGACTGGTACGGCGGGCCGACCGTCCTGGAGCACCTGGAGACCGTCCCGGTCAGCCACGACCTGGCGCACTGCCACGCGCGCCTGCCGGTGCAGTTCGTGATCCGGCCGCAGACCGCGGAGCACCCGGACTACCGGGGCTACGCGGGGCAGATCGCGGCGGGCACCTTCCGCGTCGGCGAGCAGATCACCGTCCTGCCGTCCGGCCGGGCCACGAAGATCTCCGGCATCGACCTCCTCGGCGAACCGGTCGACGTCGCCTGGACCGCGCAGTCGGTGACCCTCCTGCTGGAGGACGACATCGACATCTCGCGCGGCGACCTGATCGTGCCCAGCAAGGACGCGCCGCCCACCACGCAGGACATCGAGGCGACCGTCTGCCACGTGGCCGACCAGCCGCTGACCGTCGGCCACCGGGTGCTGCTCAAGCACGGCACGCGGACGGTCAAGGCGCTCGTCAAGGACATCCCGTCCCGCCTCACCCTGGACGACCTGTCCCTGCACCCGCACCCGGGGCAGCTCGCCGCCAACGACATCGGCCGGGTGAAGGTCCGCACCGCCGAGCCGCTGCCGGTCGACTCCTACGCCGACTCGCGGCGCACCGGATCGTTCATCCTGATCGACCCCGGCGACGGCACCACGCTCACCGCGGGCATGGTCGGCGAGTCGTTCGCCTCGCCGGAGCCGGTCCGGGACGACGCCGGGGACGACGGATGGGACTTCTGACGATGCGACCGACCCACCGGACGGAGCGCGGCGGAGGGCAGGGCAAAGTGGCGCGATGTGCGGGAGGCCCGCGATGCGCGCGCTGACGTACGCGCCCCGCGGGCGCCGCCGGAAACCCGTCGACCTCCCGGCCACGACCTGAGGCGTCGTGACCGCCGGGCCATCGAGAGGAACACCTCCCGTGCCTGCCACCACCGCCCTGCGCCGCACTCTCGTGGCGATGGCCGCGCTGCCGTTGCTCGCGCTCGCCGCCTGCGGCTACGGCTCCCAGGCCAAGGACGACGACACCGTCCAGGTCGCCGCCGGGGCGAAGAGGACCGACGGTCTGGACTCCGTCCGGATCGGCTACTTCGGCAACCTCACGCACGCGACCGCCCTGGTAGGCAGGCAGCAGGGCTTCTTCCAGAAGGAACTCGGCGCCACCAGGGCCGAGTACGCCACCTTCAACGCCGGGCCCTCCGAGATCGAGGCCCTGAACTCCGGCTCGATCGACATCGGCTGGATCGGCCCGTCCCCGGCGATCAACGGCTACGTCACGTCGGGCGGCAGGAACCTGCGGATCATCTCGGGCTCGGCGTCGGGCGGGGTCAAGCTCGTGGTCGACCCCAGGAAGATCAAGTCCCTCCAGGACGTCAAGGGCAAGCGGATCGCCACCCCGCAACTCGGCAACACGCAGGACGTGGCGTTCCTGAACTGGATCTCCGAGCGGGGCTGGAAGGTCGACGCGCAGAGCGGCGAGGGCGACGTCTCCGTCGTCCGCACCGACAACAAGGTGGTCCCGGACGCCTACCGGTCGGGGTCCGTCGACGGCGCCTGGGTGCCCGAGCCGACCGCGTCGAAGCTGGTCGCCGAGGGCGGCAAGGTCCTGCTCGACGAGTCCGACCTGTGGCCGGAGAAGAAGTTCGTCATCACCAACGTCATCGTGTCGCAGAGCTTTCTGAAGGAGCATCCGAAGGCGGTCGAGGCGGTGCTGCGGGCGTCCGTCCGCACCAACGAGTGGATCGACGCCGACCCCGGCAGGGCGAAGGCGGCGGCGAACGAGCAGCTCCGGGCGGACACCGGAAAGCCGCTGCCCCCCGAGGTGCTGGACCCGGCGTGGCGGTCGATCCGCGTCACCGACGACCCCCTCGCCACCACGCTCGACGTCCAGGCACGGCACGCGGTGCAGGCCGGACTGCTGGAGCGGCCCGACCTCAAGGGCATCTACGACCTCACGCCGCTGAACAAGATCCTCGCCGCCGAGGGCGAGGCCACCGTCACCGACGCGGGTCTCGGCACCGCTCCATAAGTCCAGCCGCTCCACAAGTCCACCGCTCCGTAAGTCCGCCGCTCCACCAGTCCCTGACCAGTTCCCAGGAGGTGACGACCATGGCCACGACCTTCGCCAAGGCCGCCGACGCCGGTACGTCGGTGGAGCACGCCGCGCGCATCGAGCATGTCTCGAAGTCCTTCGCCGGCCCCGCCGGGCCCCAGCTCGTCCTCGACGACATCACGCTCGATGTGGCGCCGGGCGAGTTCGTCACCCTCCTGGGAGCGTCGGGCTGCGGCAAGTCCACGCTGCTGAACCTCGTGGCGGGGCTCGACGAGCCCTCGGCCGGCGCGATCACGACCGACGGCCGCCCGGCGCTGATGTTCCAGGAGCACGCCCTCTTCCCCTGGCTGACCGCGGGCAAGAACATCGAGCTCGCCCTGAAGCTGCGCGGTGTGCCGAAGCCCGACCGGCGCGGCCGCGCGGAGGAGCTGCTGGAGCTGGTCCGGCTCCAAGGGGCGTACGGGAAGCGGGTGCACGAGCTGTCCGGCGGGATGCGCCAGCGGGTCGCGCTGGCCCGCGCTCTCGCGCAGGACAGCAACCTGCTGCTGATGGACGAGCCGTTCGCCGCGCTCGACGCGATCACCCGTGACGTGCTGCACGACGAGCTGACCCGGATCTGGAAGGAGACACGGCTGTCCGTGCTCTTCGTGACGCACAACGTGCGCGAGGCGGCGCGGCTCGCGCAGCGCGTCGTGCTGCTGTCGTCACGTCCGGGACGGATCGCGCGCGAGTGGAGGGTCGACATCCCCCAGCCGCGCCGCATCGAGGACGCCGCCGTGGCGGAACTGTCCCGTGAGATCACCGAGGAACTGCGTGGGGAGATCCGCCGACATGGCCAGCACTGAGACGTCCGCCGTCAAGGACGGCAACGACCTGGCCGGCCTGGGGGCGGGCCTGGACGCGCTGGACACGGTGCAGACCGGCCGTACGCCGCTGCGCACGACGTTCACGCGGAAGATCGTGCCGCCGGTCAGCGCCGTGCTGCTGGTGCTGGCGGTGTGGCAGGCGCTGGTCGGCTTCGGTGTCGTCGACGACCCGAGCAAGCTGCCCTCGCCCTCCGACGTGTGGGGCGAGGTGCGCACGGCCTGGCTCCAGGGCACGCTGCTGGACTACATCTGGACCAGTGCCTCGCGCGGTCTTCTGGGCTTCCTGATGGCACTGGCCATCGGCACCCCGCTGGGCCTGCTGGTGGCCCGGGTGCGGTTCGTCCGCGCCGCGATCGGCCCGATCCTGTCCGGGCTGCAGTCGCTGCCGTCGGTGGCCTGGGTGCCGCCGGCCGTCATCTGGCTCGGTCTGAACAACTCGATGATGTACGCCGTGATCCTGCTCGGCGCCGTCCCCTCCATCGCCAACGGCCTCGTCTCGGGCGTGGACCAGGTGCCGCCGCTCTTCCTGCGGGCGGGCCGCACGCTCGGCGCGACCGGCCTGAAGGGCACCTGGCACATCGTGATGCCGGCCGCGCTGCCCGGCTACCTGGCCGGCCTCAAGCAGGGCTGGGCCTTCTCCTGGCGGTCGCTGATGGCCGCCGAGATCATCGCCTCCTCCCCCGATCTGGGCGTGGGCCTCGGCCAGTTGCTGGAGAACGGCCGCAACACCAGTTCCATGTCCATGGTCTTCCTCGCCATCCTGCTCATCCTGCTCGTCGGCATCGCCGTCGACCTGCTGCTCTTCAGTCCGCTGGAGCGGCGGGTGCTGCGCGGCCGCGGCCTGCTGGTGAAGGGCTGATCCCCATGCGCCATGAACCGGTCCTTCTCGTCATCGCCCACGGCAGCCGCGACCCGCGGCACGCCGCGACCGTGCACGCCCTGGTCCGGCGGGTGCGGTGGATGCGGCCGGGCCTGCGGGTGGAGACCGGTTTCCTGGACTTCGACATCCCGTCCGTGCGGGGGGTGCTGGAGTCCCTGGCCGCGGAGGGCGTACGCGAGGTCGTGGCGCTTCCGCTGTTGCTGACACGTGCCTTCCACGCGAAGGCGGACATCCCGGCGGTGCTGCGAGAGGCGCCCCGGCGGCTGCGGATCCGCCAGGCGGAGGTGCTCGGGCCCTCCCCCCTGCTGCTGACCGCGCTGGAGCGGCGGCTGTACGAGGCGGGGCTGACGCCGGCCGACAAGTCCTCGACCGGCGTCGTGCTGGCCTCGGCGGGGTCCACCGACCCGGAGGCGCTCGCGGTGATCGCGGAGATCGCGCGGGAGTGGCGGCGAACCGGCTGGTACGCCGTGCGGCCCGCGTTCGCCTCCGCTTCCCTCCCGCGCACCGAGGCCGCGATCGGTGAACTGCGCAACCTCGGCTGCGAGCGCGTCGCCGTCGCCCCGTACGTGCTGGCACCCGGCTTCCTGCCGGACCGCATCGCGCGCGGCGCCGCCGAGGCGGACGTCCTGGCCGGTGTGCTGGGTCCGGCACCGGAGGTGGCCCGGGTGCTGCTGGAGCGGTACGACGGGGCGCGGATGCCGATGCCAGCGGCCGTCGGGGCGTGAGGGCGCCCGCCCCCTGCCCCGGTGGCGCGGCTGCGCGAGCCGGAACTGAGTTCCGGTGCGGGTCCGGGGCAGCGATGAACGCCGTTCGGCGGCCCGGTGCCGCGCGGTCCGGTCATCGGGCGTTCTCAGGCGCCACTTCGCCTGCTCGGGGACCTCGGGCGGGGGCTCGTCCGGAAGGTCATCCGGCCGTCGGCGCGGTGAGTTCCACCAGTTTGACGACGGTGTTCCAGTTCCTGGTCGTGGCGATGACGCCCTTGTTCAGGCGGGGCTTCGCCAGGTGCTCGGCGAGCTTGGAGCGGCCGAGACCGTTCGGCGCGTACAGGTACAGGACGCGGTCGCCGATCCGGAACTCCTCGGGGAGGAAGGCCGCCCGGTCGATCCCGTCGAGGCGCGCGGCGTCGACCGGCGCGGAGAAGTAGGTGGCGTGGAGCTGCTTGGCCTCCAGCTCGGCGGCCGGGAACGGGCAGTCGTCGGCGACCGCCCTGAGATAGGCGTGATCGCGCACGATGACGTCCACCGCGAAGCCGAAGCGCTCCTCGATCGCCCGCGCGATCCCCGCCGCCAGGGACTCCTCGTCGCCACGGCCGGCGGTGAACACGGCCTGGCCGCTCTGGAGATACGTCCGCACGCCGTCGTGGCCGAGACCCTCCATCAGGGCGCGCAGCTCGGCCATCGGCACCTTCTTGCTGCCGCCCACGTTGATTCCGCGCAGCAGCGCCGCATACGTCGTCACCGGTCCACCCTAAGCATGGTGGCCGTTCCTCTGTGCGGGCCCCGTCCCGATGCCGGAGCAAACCACCGGATACAGGTCGAACCCGTACACCACTTCCCTGGACGCGACCACCGGCGGCCCCCGGAACCGGATGCGGGCGTCAGGCTCACCGCCCAGGCTGGGTGCATGTGGGGAGACGACCGTGGCGCATAGGTGACTTGTCGCCCATTAGCCAGTGGGAAGTGCTGACCTGCGCCCTCTGCCACGCCACGCTGTCTCTCCATGAGAGAGATGAACAACGGGTGGCGGCCGCGAGTCCGCAGACCCCGGCCGCAGTATGTGGCGGCGGCTGCACTCGCAGCGCTGCTGGCAGGTCTGACCGCCACCCCCGGTGCCGCTGACGACGCCGACCGGCACACGGAGCGGGCCGACTCCGCCGCGCGGGGCAAGACGGCCGAGGCCCCCCGATCCGAGCGGCACCACATCACCTTGGTCACAGGCGACCGCGTCACCGTGGAGACGGACCCGACGGGTCGGCAGAGCGTCTCGGTGAAGCCTGCCGAAGGCCGCGAGCACATCACGTTCGTCAAGCGTCAGGACGGTGGCGACTGGACGGTCATACCCGTCGACGCGCTTCCCCTGCTCGCGGCGGACCGACTCGACAGGGCCCTGTTCAACGTCTCGGCCCTCGTCAAGGAGAAGTACGCGGATCGGCCGGGCCTGCCACTGATCGTCGAGTACGCGGGTGACGCGGACGCGGTCGAGCGCCGACTCACCTCGGCCGGGGCCGGCAAGATCGACGCCATCCCCGGTACCTCCTTCGCGACCCGCAGCGGGCAGAGCAAGGGCGTCACGGAGTTCTGGGAGAGCATCGCCCCCGCCGAAGCGGGCGCCACCACCATGGGTGCCGGTATCCGCCGGGTCTGGCTCGACGGCCGCGCCACGGTCAGGCTCGACCAGACGGTGCCGCACATCGGCGCCCCCCAGGCATGGGCGAAGGGCTACAAGGGCGACGGCGTCAAGGTCGCGGTGCTCGACACCGGATACGACCCGAACCACCCCGACCTCAAGGGCCTTGTCGCGGAGTCCAAGAACTTCACCGACGAGCCGAACACCGACGATCTGCACGGCCACGGCACCCATGTGACCTCGACCGTCGCCGGTTCCGGCGCAGCCTCCGGCGGCCAGTTCAAGGGCGTCGCGCCCGGCGCGCAGATCCTGTCGGGCAAGGTCTGCAACAGCGACGGCTCCTGCGACAACTCCGACATCATCGAGGGCATGGCCTGGGCCGCCCAGCACGGCGCCAAGGTGATCAACCTCAGCCTGGGCGATGTCGACGCACCGGGGACCGACGCCATGGAGGCCATGGTCGACGCCGTCACCCGTGATCACGGAGTCCTGGTCGTGGTCGCGGCCGGCAACAACGGGCCCGGCAAGGTCAACTCGCCTGCCTCCGCCGACCGCGCGCTGGCCGTCGGCGCCAGCCAGATCGACGACGAACTCGCCAACTTCAGCGCGATCGGCCCGCGGGTGGGCGACTTCGGCCTCAAGCCCGATCTCGTCGCCCCCGGCGTCGGCATCGTCGCCGCCAGGGCGGGCGGCACCACCGCCGAAGACGGCTACACCGGCATGTCCGGCACCTCGATGGCGACCCCGCACGTCGCCGGCGCGGCCGCCCTCCTGTTCCAGCAGCACTCCGACTGGACCCCGGAGCAGGTCAAGCGCCAGCTGATGCACTCGACGACAGGTGCCAAGGAGCGCGGCGCCTTCTACCAGGGCTCCGGGCGCGTCGATATCGCCCGGGCGATCGACCAGCAGGTCACCGCCGAGCCCACCGGACTGGACTTCGGGCAGATCCGCTGGTCCGCCGGCGGTCGGCCGCCGGTGAGCAAGACGCTCACTTACCGCAACCCCGGTAGCGAGCCCGTCACCCTCGACCTGTCACTCAACGTGTCCTACGAGGCGAAGAAGCTTGCGCCGGAGGGCCTGTTCCGCCTCAGCGCCGACAAGGTCACCGTGCCCGCGCACGGCGCCGCGGACGTCACCCTCACCGCGACTCCGGAGATCACCACGATCTACAAGGGGTACAGCGGTGTGGTCGTCGCTTCCACCGCGGACAAGTCGGTCTCGGTGCGCACCCCGGTCGGCATGGACGTCGAGCAGCCGTCCCACGACCTGCACATCACCATGAAGGACCGCTCGGGCAAGGCTCCCGACTACGCCTACCTGCTTGTCAGCTCGGCCGACGACAAGACCTACGAGCTGGAACTGCTCGGCGAGGACAGCACCACGCTCAGGCTGCCGAGCGACAAGGCCTACTCCGTGAGTGGCTTCTTCTTCGACGCGGCGTTCACCGAGGGCACCGCGGTCGGAGCCCCTCAGATCATGATGAGCGCCGCCCGCGACATCACCATCGACGCCCGGAAGGCGAAGCCCGTCACGGTCTCGGCCCCGAGCCGCTCGGCCCGCATCATGTCGGCCGAGGTCGGCACCCTCGGCCTGGACGGCGAACTGCTCTCCGTCTCCATGAACGACGCGATCGGCGGCGACCGCATCGAGAACCTGTGGGCGACCCCGACGGCGCACTACAAGGACTCGAAGTTCACCTACCTGATCAACACCATCTGGGGTGACCCCGCCACGGGCGGCACGCAGCCCTCGTCGGTCTACTACCTCACCCGGCCGGTACGCGGGGCGATCCCGGCGGATCCCTCGTACCACCCCCGCAAGTCGGAACTGGCCACGGTGAACACCACCTTTGCCGCCACCGCACCGGGCACCACCGCGTACCGCAGCATCTGGATGTACCTCGACAACCTGCGCTTCAACCATGGGATGGACGGGCTTCCGGTTCCGAGCCGGCGGGTCGACTACTTCTCCACGTCCGAGAGCCTGCTCTGGCAGTCCATCTTCGAGCAGAACTTCTTCACCAGGCCGGAGAGTCACGGGCAGAGCTTCATGACCCCCCTGCACCGCTACAAGGCCGGAACGGTCGAGGAGCGCTGGAACCAGGGAGTGCAGGCCATGGGGTTCGCGCCCGAGGGCCTGAACGCCTTCCGTGAAGGAAACACGATCCAGTACGCCATCCAGGACTCCGCCAACGGCAACCTCGACCTGGTGGCCGGGACGACGAGCGCCGAACGGCCCAGGGCGCAGCTGCGACGCAACGGTGAACTGGTCTCGGAATGGCGGGGCTACTCCGAGGTACCGGCGGACGCCACCCCCGCCGACTACCGTCTGAACATCGAGTTGCAGCGCGACCGTACTCCGCTCTCCACCATCTCCACGGACCTGCGGGCGGAATGGCGCTTCCGGTCGCAGACCACGACGGGTCGGCAGGCGCTGCCTCTGTACGCGGTGCGCATGTCACCGGAGCTGGACGAGTGGAACCGGGCCAAGGGCGGACGCACGCTCGACATCCCGGTCCTGATCCAGCGAGCGCTCGGTGCCGCCGAGTCGCCGATCCGCACCTTCACCACCGAGGTCTCCTACGACGAGGGCAAGACCTGGCACTCCGCCAAGGTAAAGGGCTCCGGTGAGAAGCGCACCGTGACCGTCCACCACCCGCACCGCTCCTCGGGCGGCTCGGTCTCGCTGCGTACCTACGTCAAGGACGCCGCGGGCAACTCCTTCAAGCAGACCGTCATCAAGGCCTACCTCCTCAAGTAGCCGCCGTGAGCAGCACAGGGCCCGCCGGAAACCATCCGGCGGGCCCTGCTCACGCGCCTGCAGTTGCAGGCAGCACTCGAGCACACCTGCTGATCCCCTCGCCGGGAACTCCCGCCCGCACGCCGGACCGTGCCCCGGCCGAACACGTCAAGCCTGGGTTCAGGCACATGTCCGCAGGCGTACGGTGGTGCCGTTCGCGCCCGTCCGTCCTTGCACGGTGTCGCAGAGCATCCCGACTCCCCAGAGTCCGAATCCGAGCGCAACTGGTATCTGCCGAGGTGGTGGGACCGTCTCCCGGACCTGACGCACGACGAGTCGGCGGACGCGGTCGCGGGCGGCACGGCGATGGAGAAGGAGGCCGAGCGGGTGCGGGTCTGACCCTGCGCCGGACCGTGCACCCGCCGTGCCGGAGCGGGCGGAGGCCCGTCGGTTCCCCAGGGAACCGACAGGCCCTCACTCATGCCTTGGCCGCCGCCAGTTCGGCCTCGATCAGGTCGGCCGCGCGGCGGGTGCCGCCCTCCTCGGCCATCTCCGTCTTGAGGTCCGCCAGGCGGCGGGCTACCTCCGGGTCGCCGAGGAGCGCGAGGGCCGCCTCGCGGAGCGTCTCGGCGGTGGCCTCCTCGGCCGGCACATGGCGGGCCACGCCGAGGCCCTGGAGCATGTCCGCGTTGCCGAACTGGTCGACCGCCTGCGGCACCGCGATCATCGGCGTGGCCGTGGCCATGCCCTCCTGGCTGCCGCCCGCGCCCGCGTGCGTGACGAACAGGTCGGCCTGCTTGAGGATCGCGAGCTGCGGGACCCAGGACCGCACCTCGACGTTCGCCGGCACCTCCCCCACCTCAAGGGGGTCGACGTGCCGACCGATCTGGAGCACCACGTGCCAGCCCGGCAGCCCGGCGAACGCCGGCACGCACTCCCGGTAGAACGCGGGCTGCCTGGTGAACGCGGAGCCGAGCGAGACGAGCACCACCTTCTCGGCGTCGGCGGGCCGCTGCCAGTCCCCCTCGGCGCCGCGGTCGCCCTGGCAGGCGCCGACGAAGCTGTACACCGTCTCGTCGACCCGGTCGGCGTTCGGCTGGAGCGCCTTGGGGATCAGTACGAGGGACCGGTCCGGCCGCCCCACGAAAGGGTCGGGGTGCAGGGGCAGGCCGTTCTCCTCCAGCCATGCCTGGAAGCGCGCGTAGTAGGCCTTGCCGCGCTCGGTACTCCTCGGCTCCTCCCACATCGGCTCGGCGATCTCCTCCTCGTAGCCCTCCCAGGCCACGAGGTTCGGCGAGAGGGAGACGGCGGGGACGCCCCAGCGATGGGCCAGCACCCGCGCCGGGTACGAGGTGATGTCGTGCAGCACGAGATCCGGCTCGTCGCCCTCGTACGCCTCGATCAGCTGCGGCAGGGCCTGGATCGCGTCGTCGAGGAAGGGTTCGACGTTGTCCAGCAGCGTCTCGCCCCACGCCGCCGGGTCGTCGTCGGGGCCGGGCAGCGTCGACTTCCAGAGCCTCACCTCGGCGCCGGTCTCGGCGACCTTCTCCGCGAACGCCGGGGGGATCGCGTACGTCACCCGGTGTCCCCGCGCAACGAGTTCACGGATCACCTCCAGGCTCGGGTTCACGTGGCCGTGGGCGGCGATGGAGAACATGGCGATGTGCGTCATGCCTCGACCCTAAGCGAGACGATACGTCTCGTGCAACCTCCTTCCGGGGTCCACACCCCTTCAGCGCCGATACCGCGGCCGATGGCGGCCAGGCGCGGCGGCGGGCCATGCGTTCCCCAACGGCGTCACCAACAGCACGACGGTCACGGCCACCCGAGTCGCGGCGGGCAGGGAATCGAGCGCGGAGCGCCGCGGCGGCCGCTCGCCGGACCTGCCGGAAGTCGGCGACCTCGGCGCCCTGGGGATCCCGGCGAGGTCGGGCCGCTGAGCCGGCCCGCCGGGAAGTGCGTTGACAGCATCAAGGTCAAGGGCCCGCACACACCCTCCGACCAGTGCGAATGCGACACTGGCCGACGGACGGCAGGAACGCGGCCGTGGGATCCGGACCCCGGACCCCCGGGCCCCGCGACGACCGATCCACGACGGATCGACGACGGCTCGGCGACGGATCACGGAGGCGGACGATGGACGAGGCACGCGCGCGGGACGTACTGACCGCGGCGGGGGTGCTGCCCGGTCCGGCGCGGAACGCGCACCTCCTCGCCCTCGGCGAGAACGCCGTGTTCGCCGCCGGCGACCTGGTCGTGAAGGTGGGCCGCGACGCCGAACTCCTGGACCGGGCGCGCCGGGAGCTGACCATCGCGCTCTGGCTGGCGCGGGCCGGTGTCCCCGCGGTCCGGGCGGCCGGGGACACCGCTCTGCTCGTCGAGGGGCACCCGGTGACCGTGTGGCACCGGCTGCCCGCTCCCGTACGGCCCGCCGAGCCCGGGGATCTGGCCGAACTGCTGCGGGTCGTGCACGCACTGCCCTCCCCCTCCTTCGACCTGCCGCCCCGCGAACTGCTGGGCGGGGTGGAACGCTGGCTGCGCCTCGCCGGCGACGCGATCGACCCGGCCGACGCGGCGTATCTGCGTGAGCGGCGCGACGGGTTCGCGCACGCTTCGGCCGCCCTCACGCCGCAGTTGCCACCGGGCCCGATCCACGGAGACGCCCTGCCCCGCAATGTGCACATCGGCCCGGACGGGCCGGTCCTGGTCGATCTGGAGACCTTCTCCGCCGACCTGCGCGAGCACGACCTGGTGGTGATGGCCCTCTCCCGCGACCGCTACGGCCTGCCGGCCGAGGCGTACGACTCGTTCACCGCGGCCTACGGTTGGGACGTGCGCGAGTGGGACGGCTGCGCGGTGCTGCGCGGGGCGCGCGAGACGGCCAGTTGTGCCTGGGTGGCCCAGCACGCGCCGAGCAATCCCAAGGCGCTGGCGGAGTTCGGGCGCCGGGTGGCGTCCCTGCGGGACGGCGACGAGACCGTGCGCTGGTACCCGTTCTGAGCGGACGGCCGGACGGCCGCCGCCGGGGCGGGGCTCAGACCGGCTCGTCGGCCGGCTCCCGCAGCGGCCACAACGCGTCGACCACGGCCGTGGCGTCCCCCTTGCGGCGCAGGAACTGCTGGAAGTCCGCCGCCCACTCGGCGTACCACTCGACCTGGCGGCGGTGCAGCTCCGCCGGGCCGAGGGCCGCGATCTTGGGGTGGCGGTCGGCTATCGCGCAGGCCAGCCGGGCGGCGGCGAGGGCGTCGGCGGAGGCGTCGTGGGCGCTGTCGAGGACGACGCCGTACTCCGTGCAGACCGCTTCGAGGTTGCGCTTGCCGCGACGGTAGCGGTCGACCTGGCGGTCGATGGTGTACGGGTCGATGACCGGAGCCGGGTGCGGGCCGCCGAGGCGGTCGCGCAGGGACGGCAGGCCGTACCGCCGCAGTTCCGCGGAGAGCAGGGTGAGATCGAAGGCGGCGTTGTAGGCGACGACAGGGACGCCCGTCTTCCAGTAGCCCGCGAGGACCTCGGCGACGGCGTCCGCGACCTGGTCGGCCGGGCGGCCCTCGGCGACCGCGCGTTCGTTGCTGATGCCGTGCACCGCCACCGCGTCCGCCGGGATCTCCACCCCCGGGTCCGCCAGCCATTCCCGTCGTCCCAGGGGCCGGCCGCCCCTGACCTCGATCACGGCAGCGGTGACGATGCGCGCCTGGCGCGGATCGGTCCCGGTGGTCTCCAGGTCGAAGCCGATCAGCAGCTCCCGGTGCCAGCCCATGGGCGGCCCCCCTTCTTGGTGGTGCTTTCCCCCAGTGATCTCCACGATCGCACGCGGCACTGACAATCAGAGGGCAGCGTTCCGCCGGGCCGGTCCGCGTGACACCGGAGAAGGTGACGGCAATTCAGGACACAGGGCGTGAATCCACCCATGCCGCCTCGAACTCCTCCCGATACGTACCGAAGAGTCCACCCTCGTCCACCTCGCCCGACGTGACCACCCGGTTGCCGTTGCGCAGCACCAGCACCGGCGCCTCCATGCCCCGGGTGCGGCGCAGATAGGACTGCACGACCGCGATGCCGTCCGAGCCGTCGCCGTCCACGAGGTAGGCGGTGAAGCGGGGCGTCTCGTCGTAGACCTGGATCTCGAAGGCGTCCGGGTCCCGCAGCCGGGCGCGCACCCGGCGCATGTGGAGGATGTTCATCTCCACGGCCCGGCTCAGCTCGCCGCGCTTGATGCCCAGTTCCCGCTCGCGCCGCTTCACCGCGCTGGAGGCCGGGTTGAGGAACAGCAGCCGCACTCGGCAGCCGCCCTCGGCCAGGCGCACCAGACGGCGCCCGGAGAAGTTCTGCACGAGCAGGTTGAGGCCGATGCCGACGGCGTCGAGCCGGCGCGCCCGGCCGAAGATGTCCTCGGCGGGGAACTGGCGCATCAGCCGCACCCGGTCGGAGTGCACGGCGACCACGTCGGAGTAGCGGTCGCCGACCAGGTCCTCGACCGCGTCGACCGGCAGACGGCGCGCCGAGGGCACGTCCCCTCCCGAGCCGAGGGTCTCCAGCAGCCGCGCCGAGGCACGCTCGGCCTGGCCGAGCACGGCCTCGGACAGCGCCCGGTTGCGGGAGACGACGTTCCGGGTGACCTCCAGCTCGTCGAGCGCGAGTTCGACGTCCCGGCGTTCGTCGACGTACGGCTCGAAGCACGGCCAGTGCTGCACCATCAGCTCGCGCAGCTGCGGCAGGGTGAGGAAGCTGAGGACGTTGTCGTCGGCGGGGTCGAGCAGATATCCCTTGCGGCGGCTGACCTCGCGCACGGCGACCGCGCGCTGGACCCACTCCTGGCCGGCCGGTCCGGCCGCGGCGACCACCCATTCGTCCCCGTGGACGGGTTCGTAGATGGGACGCAGCACGGCGGCCACGACCGCCCGCAGCCGCTGCTCGACGAGGTTCAGCCAGATGTAGGCGCGGCCGGCTCGCTGGGCGCGGGTGCGTACCTCGTGCCAGGCTTCGGCGCCCCAGTCCAGTTCCGGGCCGATCGAGTGCGTCTCCATCGGTCTGGCCAGGGACACCGTGCCGGGCGGGACCTCTGTGGAGCCTCCCTCGTGACCCTCGTCACCAGGGGGCAGCTCCAGCCCTCCCGAGCCCACCCGCCACCGCCTTCCGCTCCCCCGAGCACTCCCCGTCCCAACGATCAAGGAAGGGTACTCCGGGAGCGGTCGGCGGTGCAGCCGGATGGGCAGGCTCGTTCCCCAACTTCCTTACTCGGGCCGTCCATTCTGACCGGCGAGCTCGGACGGCGTGAGCGGATTCATAGCGGTGACGTCGCGCGGGGCCAGGGACAGGCCCTGCCAGTGGACCGGCATGGGCTGCTGGTCCTCGTCGCGCGCAACATGGTGGAAGCCGACGTTGACCCAGACCACCGGGTTCTTCAGGGTCTGGCCGCCCACCCACTTGTCGACGGAATTGCCGTGCCCGGCACCGCAGTCGCCCAGGTTGTCGCTGGCGAACTGCTCGCACTTGTCGTACTCCGTGAAGTACACGTCGTGCTTGGTGTAACCGCGGCCCGGGTACTTGGCACTGGCGCCGGGCACGATCTCGTACGAGCGCGCGTGGCCGTCCTTGTTCTTGCCGGTCGCGCTCACCACACGCCACCAGCGCATGTTCTTGGCGTCGCCCGCGAGTTCCTTGGTGATCGCCGTGCGGGTGGTCTTGTTGGTGGGCGCCGGGAGTCCGCCCGCGGGGGCGCTGACCTTGGAGTCGTACTGCTCGATCCTGCCCTTGGTGGAGCCGTCGAGGTTGAAGTTGAGCCGCCAGAAGACGTTGTGGCTGTGGCTGGTCGCGTAGGCCTTGGCGCCCTTGCCGATGGGCCAGCCGCGGCCGTCGCCGGCGTCGTAGTCCATGGGCGAGAGGGAACCGGTGGCGCCGACGTTCATGTTGATCGTGCCGTCGTCCTGGAAACGCCACTCGGTGATGTACTCGTACCAGCCGACCTGGTTGACGGTGTAGACGAGCAGGTCCTTGCCCTGCTTCTGGAAGACCTTGCTCGCGGTGGCGCCCTGCATACGGTAGGCGTGACCACGCGAACGGGTGGTGGTGCACAGGCCCTTGACGTTCTGGTGGGAGGGGTCCCATGCCTCGGGCACCCGGACGGTCTTGATGGTGCCGCCGGGGCACTCGCCGGGCGCCAGGTCCTTCAGCCCCCGGCCGAATCCGGCCTGGGTGAGGTCCTGGTACTCGGCCTTGCCGTCGTCGTAGGGCACATGGATCTGGCCCAGCTTGGCGGAGGCCAGCACCTTGATCGGGCGGGCCTCGCCCGGCGGCTGGTAGGTGATGTGCTCCAGGACGAGACCGGCCTCCTTGTGGTAGCGCCAGCACATCCGCCAGGTGGTTCCGGTGGAGAGCTTCTGCTCGATGCGGTACGCGGCGCTGCAGTCGGCCGCCGGGGCCGGCGCGGCCTTGGGCTGGGCGACGGCCGGAGCCGCCCCGGTGGTGGCACCGGCGGCCAGCCCGGCCACGGCGAGGGCCAGGGCCGTCCGCTTGCGGGCACGGCTGTTGCTGATCACGGGCATGACGAAATCGACTCCCTTGCGGAAGGCTCGGCGGAGCCTTCTGGAGGATCGGTGGACAGGGTGGACCGGGGTACGCCGGCGACGGGACCGCTCCCGCGCGCGGGTGGCTCAGTCGGGGAGCTCGCCCACCTTGCGGGCGCTCAGGTCGACCACCAGATGACGGGCGTCGATCCACGGCCCGTTCTTCACCTTCGGGAACAGGCGTACGCAGCGGTGCTCACCGCACCGGTCGAGCACGGCGGGCTGGGCGCCCGGCGTGGCCCGGTACACCATGCTGTTGAGGAGCAACTGGTCCGGCGAGGTCAGCTCCTTGCCGGTGGCGTCCTTGTGGTCGGCCCTCAGGCCCGCGCCCAGCGGGTCGGCGATGAGCAGCCTGGCCGCTTCGGTGGCCTCGTCGCGGCTGAGCGGCGGCTGGACGCCCTGCTGCCTGGCGGTCCGCTCGATCTTGCCGGTGTCGAGGTTGACGGTCCGGGTGACGAGGGTGTCGTCCGCGTAGTCGTAGAACGAGACCTCGGCGCGCCGGGGCGCCTTCGCGTCGCCCGTCTCACCGGCCTCCGGCTCGGCGAGTTCGACGCCGAGCCGCTGCGGTCCGCGTCCGCCGTCGACCGCCTCGCCGGAACCTGCCGGCTGCCGGCTGAGCGCGAGCCGCTCGACCCGCCTCATCTCGTCCTCGGTGAGCGGATCACGGCCGACGCCCTTCTCGCCCTGCGCCGGCGCCTGCTCGACGACGCCCGGCTCCACGGCCGCCCGGCCGTCGACCGCGCCCTGGGCCGACTGCCGGTCCCCGCGTCCGCCGGCCGTTCCCCCGGCCGTGTCGTCCGCGCCTGCCGTGCCCGGCAGGGTGATCCCCACCATGACTGCCGTGCCGGCGAGCGCGATGGCGGCTCCGGCCACCACCTTGCCCAGATGGCGGTGCACTGTGTTGCGCACGAAATCCCCCTACTCCCCCTGATATCCAGGAGAGTGAGTGTCTGCCCCACTGGTTCGGCATACGTCCGTATGCACTGGTCGACCGGTAAGAGGGGAGCAAGTCGTAGGTGGTTCCCTCACTTTCGTGGAGACTCGGGGTCAAGGCGGTCCCACCGGCACGGCACACCTGGAAGAGTCGTATCCATGCAGGTCTGGCCTGGAGAGGCATATCCCCTCGGCGCCACGTACGACGGCGCCGGCACCAACTTCGCTGTCTTCACGGAGGCCGCGGACCGAGTAGAGCTGTGTCTGCTGCAGGACGACGGCTCGGAGACGGCGGTGGAACTGCGGGAGAGCGACGCGTTCGTACGGCACGCGTACCTGCCGGGCGTCATGCCGGGGCAGCGGTACGGCTACCGCGTGCACGGCCCGCACGCCCCCGAGCGGGGGCTGCGCTGCAACTCGGCGAAGCTGCTGCTCGATCCGTACGCGCGCGCGATCAGCGGATCGGTCTCGTGGGGCGAGGAGGTGTACGGCTATCCGTTCGGCTCCCCCGACGAGCGCAACGACCTGGACTCCGCGCCGCACACCATGACGTCCGTCGTGGTGAACCCGTACTTCGACTGGGGTGACGACCGGCCGCCCCGGACCGAGTACCACGAGACGGTGATCTACGAGGCCCATGTGAAGGGCCTGACCATGCGTCACCCGGGGCTGCCGGAGGAACTGCGTGGCACCTACGCGGCGCTCGCCCATCCGGCGGTCATGGAGCACCTCACCGGGCTCGGCGTCACGGCCCTGGAGCTGATGCCCGTACACCAGTTCGTCAACGACCACCGTCTGGCGGACATGGGCCTCAGCAACTACTGGGGCTACAACACCATCGGCTTCTTCGCCCCGCACAACACGTACGCCTCCTGGGGCGACCGGGGCCAGCAGGTCCTGGAGTTCAAGTCGGCGGTGCGCGCACTGCACGAGGCCGGGATCGAGGTGATCCTGGACGTCGTCTACAACCACACCGCCGAGGGCAACCACCTCGGCCCGACGCTGTCCTTCCGGGGCCTGGACAATCCGTCGTACTACCGCCTGGCGGACGACCCCCGGTACTACACGGACACCACCGGCACCGGGAACTCGCTGCTCATGCGATCCCCGCACGTGCTCCAGCTGATCATGGACTCGCTGCGGTACTGGGTCACCGAGATGCATGTCGACGGCTTCCGCTTCGACCTCGCGGCCACCCTCGCGCGGCAGTTCCACGAGGTGGACCGGCTGTCGTCGTTCTTCGACCTGGTGCAGCAGGACCCGGTCGTCTCCCAGGTGAAGCTGATCGCCGAACCGTGGGACGTGGGCGAGGGCGGCTACCAGGTGGGGAACTTCCCGCCGCTGTGGACGGAGTGGAACGGCAAGTACCGCGACACGGTGCGGGACCTGTGGCGGGGCGAGCCCCGCACCCTGGCGGAGTTCGCCTCCCGGCTGACCGGGTCGTCCGACCTGTACCAGGACGACGGGCGCCGGCCGCTGGCCTCCATCAACTTCGTGACCTGCCACGACGGCTTCACGCTGCACGACATGGTGTCGTACGACGACAAGCACAACGAGGCCAACGGCGAGGACAACCGCGACGGCGAGAGCCACAACCGGTCCTGGAACTGCGGCACGGAGGGCGAGAGCGACGACCCGGACGTCCTGGCGCTGCGCGGCCGGCAGATGCGCAACTTCATCGCCACCCTGATGCTGTCCCAGGGCGTGCCGATGCTCAGCCACGGGGACGAGTTCGCGCGCACCCAGCAGGGCAACAACAACGCCTACTGCCAGGACAGCGAGCTGGCCTGGGTCGAGTGGCCGCAGGACGGCAGCGAGCTGCTGGACTTCACCCGCGCGATGGTGTGGCTGCGCCGGAACCACCCGGTGCTGCGCAGGCGGCGCTTCTTCCACGGCCGGCTGGTGGAGGGCACCCATGACGAGCTGTCCGACATCGCCTGGTTCACCCCCGAGGGCAGGGAGATGACCCAGCGGGACTGGGAGTCGGCACAGGCGTCGGCGCTGACGGTGTTCCTCAACGGCAACGCCATCTCCGAACCCGGCCCGCGCGGGGAGCGCATCACCGACGACTCGTTCCTGCTGATGTTCAACGCCTCGCCCAGGGCGCTGGACTTCGTCGTGCCGGTCGACCACGGCCGGCAGTGGCAGGTCGTGGTCGACACCGCACGGCCCGAGGGCGTGCCCCCGGGCACCGGCGCGAAGGTGGCGGACGGCGACCGGCTCACCCTGCCGGACCGAAGCCTGACGGTGCTCCAGCGGCCCGCCTAGCCGTACGGCCGTCCGGCACGCGCGCGTGGAGGGTGCTCCCGGCGCGCCAGGCGCACGTCGCCGGGCGCGCCGGAACCCCGCGCGCCGGGACCCCGCGGGGCGGTGCCCGCCACCCCGGCCCGTCACTCCCATGGCGCGCACGGGCGGTGGGCGATGACACGAAACCCGGCGGGGCGGGTACGTAGCCACTTATGACACCTGAGCGTCCTGACCCGGTGGTGCCCACGGCCACGTACCGGCTGCAGCTGCAGCCCGAGTTCCCGTTCGGCGCCGCGGCGGCGGCCGTGCCCTATCTGGCCTCGCTCGGCGTCTCCCATCTGCATCTGTCCCCCGTCCTGGAGGCCGTGCCGGGCTCGTCGCACGGCTACGACGTCGTGGACCACGCGCGCGTACGGGGGGAACTCGGCGGCGAGGAAGGGCTGCGGGCGCTCGCGCGCACCGCGCGCGAGCACGGCCTGGGCCTGGTGCTGGACATCGTGCCGAACCACATGGCGATGGCGCCGCGCCACAACCACGCGCTGTGGGAGGTGCTGCGGGGCGGGCCCACGTCACCGTACGCGCGCTGGTTCGACATCGACTGGGAGGCGCAGGGCGGCCAGTTGCTGGTGCCGGTGCTCGGGCAGCCGCTCGGCGAGGCGATCGAGCACCTGAAGGTCGACGGCGACGTCCTGCGCTACCACGACCACGCCTTCCCGCTGCGCGAGGGCACCGGGCACCTGCCGCTGCCGCAGCTCCTGGACGCCCAGTGGTACCGCCCGGTGTGGTGGCGGCTGGCCCGTACCGAGCTCAACTACCGGCGCTTCTTCAGCATCTCGGAGCTCATCGGGGTGCGCGTGGAGGACCCGGAGGTGTTCGAGGCGACACACGGCAAGATCCTTCAGCTGCTGCACGAAGGCGTGGTCGACGGGCTGCGCGTCGACCACCCCGACGGGCTCGCCGACCCCGACGCCTACCTCCGGCGGCTGCACGAGGCGACCGGCGGTCGCTGGACGGTCGTGGAGAAGATCCTGTCCGACGGGGAATGCCTGCCGGCCTCCTGGCCCGTCGCGGGCACCACGGGCTACGACGCCCTGCGGCACGTCGACGGCGTGTTCACGGACCCCGCGGGCGCCGGGGAACTCCTCGGGCAGTACCGGCGCTTCGCCGCCCCGCAGACGGACCGCGGCGGGCACTGGGAGGCGACGGTACGGCGGGCGGCGTACCGCGTGCTGGAGCACGAGCTGGCCGCCGAGGTGGACCGTCTGACCCGGTCGGCGAGCCGCCTGTGCGCGGCCTCGCCGGAGCCGGAGCTGCGCGACCGCGCGCCGTGGGCGCTGCACACGGCGTTGCGGGAGCTGCTGGTGCGGATGGAGGTCTACCGGCCCTACAGCTCCGGGGAGGCGGCGGCCGTCGTCACGCAGGAGGCGGCGGAGCAGGCCAGGGCGGCCTTCGTCGTCGCCGAGGAGGGCGGCGCGGTCGACGTGGTGCGCGGCCTGGTGCTGGGCGGCTACGGCGACGCGCCGGACCAGCGGGCCTTCCGGGCGCGCTTCGCGCAGACCGCGTCGGCGCTGCGGGCGAAGTCCGTGGAGGACACCGCGTTCTACCGCTACGTGCCGCTGCTGTCGGCGACCGAGGTCGGCGGGAACCCGGCGGTCCCGGCACTGGCTCCGGAGGACTTCCACGCGTACTGCGCGCGCGTGCAGCGCGACTGGCCGCTGACCGGGACGGTGGTCTCGACGCACGACACCAAACGCAGCGCGGACGTGCGGGCGGCGCTGGCCGTGCTCACCGAGTGCCCGCGGCGCTGGGCGGACGTGCTGACGGAGGTGACCCGCACGGGCGAGGGCGTGCCGGACGCGCAGCTGGCGTGGGCGGCCTGGCAGACGGTGTTCGGCCTCGGCCCGGCCGACGCGGACCGGGTCGGACAGGCGCTGCTGAAGCATGTGCGCGAGGCCGGCCTCTACACCAGCTGGACCGAGCCGGAACCGCCCTACGAGGAGGCGGTGGCGGCGTTCGTGGCGGCGGGGCCGTGCGGTCCGCCGGGGGAGCCCGTGGCCGCCCTGCGGGCGGAACTGGAGGCCCCCGTCCGGGCCAACGTGCTCGGGACGGCACTGCTCCATCTGACGATGCCGGGGGTGCCGGATCTGTACCAGGGCACGGAGGGCGAGTACCGGGCGCTGGTCGACCCGGACAACCGCCGGCCCGCCGCGTTCCCGCCGGCCGAGGACACCGGCGCCAAGGGGGCGCTGACCACGGCCGCGCTGCGGCTGCGGGGGCGCCGGCCCGAGGTGTTCGGGGACGCCGCGACGTACCTTCCGCTGGGGGCCGAGGGCCCGGCGGCCTCCCACTGCCTGGCCTACGCCCGTTCCGGCGAGGTCGTCGCGGTCGTCACCCGGCTGTCGCTGCGGCTGGCCGAGGCGGGCGGCTGGCGGGACACGACGCTGCCGCTGCCGCCGGGGCGGTGGGTGGATGTGCTGTCGCCGGAAAGGGAGTTCAGCGGGCACGCGCGCGTGGAGGAGCTTCTGTGGCCGCTGCCGGTGGTGCTGCTGGAGCGGGTGGGGTGAGGGCGAGGGTGAGGCTGAGACCGGGTGAAGCTGAGACCGGGGGGCTGGGGCGGGGGCTGCGGCCGGGGCTGCGGCGGCACTCGTCGGTGCCCGAGGGTTCTGGACGGTCTGAAGCAGTCGGTCTGAAGCAGTCGGTCTGAGGCAGTCCCGAGGGAGTTCCGTGGGGTGGCCGGCCGGGTGGGGCGTGCGCGCCGTTCCGCGACGTGCACGTGTCTGCCGCGCGGCCTCGCGTGCTTCCTGGCGCCCCGTCGAGGCTCCTCGCCCCCCGCTTGACACTGTCACGGGAGCGTGCGGTACTGCGGGGGCGAAGCCGGGCGGACAAGTCGGGGGTGAGTTCTCTGCCGGAGCCGCGCTACCCCACTGTGGCCGAAATCGTGTCCTCCGCCCGGGCGTTGGCCGCCCGGCACCCCGGCCTGTGTTCCCTGCGGCAGATCGGCGCCTCCCGCGCGGGCCGCCCGCTTCACCTGCTGTCCGTGGGGCGCTCCCCGCACGCCGTCCTGGTCGTCGCGGGCGCCCACGCGAACGAACCGACGGGGGGTTCGACTCTGCTCTCGGTGGCCGGACGGGTCGTACGCGAGTGGCAGTTGAGGGCGGGCATCTCCTGGCACTTCCTGCTGTGCGCGGACCCGGACGGGGCGAGCCTGCACGTCACTCCGGCGCCCCGCAGCCTGCTCGACTACCACCTCGGATTCTTCCGGCCCGCGGGCCCGGAGCAGCCGGAGTGGTCGCCGGCCGTCCTGCCGCCGGACCGGCTGCCGCCCGAGACACGGGCCCTGACCGGCGTCATCGACGAGCTGCGGCCCTACCTCCAGGTCACCCTGCACGGCACCGATCTGGGCGGCAGCTGGGTGCAGTTGACGGGGGACATACCCGGCCTGGCCGAGCCGTTCGCCAAGTCCGCGGCGGAGCTGCACATCCCCGTGGAGACGGGTGCCTCGGACGCCGCGGGCTGGCCGGCGGCCGGACCCGGGGTGCATGTGATGCCGGCCGCCGGAGCCGGACCGGCCTACCCGAGCATGGCCTCGGACGACGCCCGCCACAGCACCTGGTACCACGTGCACCGGTACGGCGGTCTGACGGCGGTCGTGGAGGTGCCGATGTGGGCGAGCGATCTGGTGGACGACCCGGCCCCGCACCCGGCGCCGGCCGCGGCGATGCGGCGCCTGGCGGACCGGCTGCTCCGGGACGCGCGCCGGGTGGAGCGGGTGCTGTCGGACGCGTCACCGCGCCTGGAGGGCCTCGACGGTCCCCTGCTGCGGGCCACCCGCTGGGCGCTGGAGCTGGTGCCCGGGCTGGCCGCCGACTGGACGGACACGCCGCCCGCCGGGCACACGATGGCCTACGTCGGGAGCGTCGACGCCTTCGCCCGCCGCCTGCCCCTGCGGGCGGCGGCGATGCTGTTGCGGGTCCTCCAGGAGACCGACGACCGGGCGGCCCCGCGCCTCGAACGCCTCGTCGCCTCCTGGAGCGAGACCTTCGCCGACCGCTTCCGTGCCCGCTGGGTGCCCCTGGAGAACCAGGTCGAGCACCAGTCCCGCACCGTCGTCGCGGCGGCCCTCCACGCCCGTGACCGAGCGGCGTGAAGGTGTACGTCAGTCCCGGTGCATCGGCACGACCGGTTCGCAGCCCCAGTCCGACGCACCCGCCGGAAGGTCCCGGGGCGCGTGCCGCCGGGCCAGGTCGAACGCGGCGAGAATCACCCGCGCCTGGTACTCGGCCTGCCGCGCGACGGGGATCCAGCGGGCCCCGCAGCCGTCCCGGTACTCGGCGCACCACCTGTCGAGCAGCGCGTCCAGCTCCGGGAGCACCCCGGCCGGATCGCGCCCCGCACCGGTGACGAGCTGGTGCAGCAGCCCCGCCGTGCGCAGCACGAGCCGCCGTGCGGAGACGCGCAGGGCGGTCAGGTGGGCGGTGGTCAGCGGCGGCAGGGTGCGGCGCGGCCGGTCGCGGAGGTCGGGGTCCCAGTCGTCGGCGAGCCCCGGGCACACCAGCAGGTAGTCCTCGACCGGCGCCAGCAGCCGGCTCGCGTCCGGGGCGGTGGCCGTATGCGGTCGGACGCGCGCCAGGATGCCGCGCAGCAGCCGGGTGTCGTGGCGCAGTGCGCGGCTGAGCGCCCGCAGCGCCGCCTCCGCGTCGGCGTGCGCGGAGCCGTCCCCGACACCGTCCACGCCCCACATGGGCGCCTCCACGACAGCCGTCACGGTGCCGTGCCGGTGCGGGTGGTACCACGTCGACTCGACGGCGGCCTCGGTGATCGCCGCGACCAGGTCACCGCGGTGGGGCGGCGGTATCCGGTAGACGGCGGGACCGAGCACCGGCCAGTACAGGGCGTCGTACGCGCCGAGTTCGCGCGGGATGCCCAGGCGGGCCGACTCCCGCGCCACGGCTTGGGGGAGTCCGGGCAGGTCACGGGTGAGTTCGACGAAGCCGCCGCCGACGTCGACGCCGTGCAGGGAGCACTGGAAGAAAGGTTTCAGTTCGTCCTGGAGGGCGAGCAGGGCACGCGTCTCCGGGAGTGCGGCGCCGGCCGCGCCCTCGGGCAGCCACTCGGGTTGTTCGAGGAAACCGGGGCGGAAGAACCGCCGGAAGTAGCGGTCGAGGCTGTAGGGGCCCGTCAGCCAGCCCTCGTTGTGCCGCAGGCCGTCGGGGTCGAGGCACAGCAGCAGGTTCCAGGTCGTGTCGGCGCCCTCGGTCAGGCGCGGGTCGGCCAGGGCACGCTCGGCCAGCAGCAGCACGGTGGCACCGCCGACGGGTTCATTGGCGTGCGGTCCGGCGACGGCCAGGACGTGCCGGCTGCCGTGGCCGACGGACAGCAGCCACAGGGGCGTGCCCGCGCGCGAGGCACCGACGCGGCGCAGCCGTGCGGCGCGGGGGTGGCGGGCGACGAGGGCGGCGGCTCGCGCACCCAGCTCGTCGACGGTCGGATAGCGGAGGAGTGGCGGCAGGGCGCACCTCCGTGGTGCCGTCGGTTCACCTGATGTGCGTGGTGTACGCACAGTCAGTCACGAGTTCAGGTGTACGTCAACACCGCGATCGTCAGGGCGATTCGGGGCCGGGAACGACCGGGCGAGGAGCGGTCCCGGGGCGTTCGGCCGGCCGCTCCGCCGGGCTCAGCCGGCCGCGAGGCGGAACGCCGCCTGCCCGAAGCCGACCTGGTCGCCCTCGCGGACCACGGTCGCGCCCGTGACACGGCGGCCGTTCACGGTCGTCCCGTTGGTCGAGCCGAGGTCGCGCAGGACCCACATCCCGCCCTGGCGGCTGAGTTCGGCGTGTACCCGGGAGACCGTCTCGTGGTTGAGCCGGAGCCCGTTGGCGGGGTCGCGGCCTATGCGCAGGGGATGACCGGCCGACGGGTGGGGCAGCAGCAGCTTGGGCAGCCGCTCGGCCCGCCAGGCCCTGCGCAGCCGCTCGGTGAAGCCCGACGCGGCCTCGACCGTGCCGAACACCAGGCGCGCGAGACGGCCCTCGGAGCGCAGGTCGGCGGTGAGCACGGCCAGCTCGTCGGACCGGCGGGCGGCGAGCGCCAGTTCCATCCGCCGGACGAACGTGTCGTGCGAGAGGCGTCCCATGGCGACGCCGTCACGCAGCACCTTCAGCGCTTTGTCGCGCTCCGCGTCGGACAGCCGCGCGGGGTAGGTCGAGAACTCGAAGGACGACGTCACACGGGTGATTGTCGGGCAGTGAACCCCGGGTGTCCAGAAATCGGGGAAACGGCCGCCACACGCGCGTACCGGACGACACCCGGCGTAAAAGGAGGTAAGCACAAGCGGATTGATCTCGTGTGAAGCACGATGGTCGAGCTACGTCACGGTGAGCAGACGAAGGGGAACCGTCCGTGCAGTTCGAGGTGTGGGCACCGCAGGCCGGCCGTGTGACGCTCCATTGCGACGCGGCCACGCGCGCGATGGAGCAGGACCCGGAGCGAGCGGGGTGGTGGACGACCGACGCGGAGGCGCGTGACGGGACGCGCTACGGCTTCGCCGTGGACGACGGCCCGGTGCGGCCCGATCCGCGCTCGCGGCGGCAGCCGGACGGCCCGGACGGGCTGAGCGCGGTGGTGGACCACGGGCTCCACGCATGGCGTGGCGACTGGTCCGGCCGCCCGCTGCCGGGCGCGGTCCTGTACGAGCTGCACGTGGGCACGTACACGCGCGAGGGCACGCTGGACGCCGCGGCGGAGCGGCTCGGGCATCTCGCCGAACTGGGCGTGACACATGTCGAGTTGATGCCGGTGTGCCCGTTTCCCGGACGCCACGGCTGGGGTTACGAGGGGGTCTCGCTCTGGGCGGTGCACGAGCCGTACGGCGGGCCCGCCGCGCTGAGACGCTTCGTGGACCGGGCCCATGAACTCGGTCTCGGCGTGGTCCTGGACGTCGTCCACAACCACCTGGGGCCGTCCGGCAACTACCTGCCCGAGTTCGGTCCGTACTTCACCGACCGGCACCACACCCCCTGGGGCACGGCGGTCAACCTGGACGCGCCCGGCTCGGACGAGGTGCGGGCGTTCCTGATCGGCAGCGCGCTGGCCTGGCTGCGGGACTACCGGCTCGACGGGTTGCGGCTGGACGCCGTGCACGCGCTGGTGGACACCCGCGCGGCGCACTTCCTGGAGGAGCTGTCGGCCGCGGTGGACACCCTCGCCGCGGACGTGGGCCGGCCGCTGTTCCTGATCGCCGAGTCCGACCGGAACGACCCCCGGCTCGTGACCGGTCGCGAGGCGGGCGGGCTGGGGCTTCAGGCGCAGTGGAACGACGACTTCCATCACGCCCTGCACACGGCGCTGACGGGCGAGTCGCAGGGCTACTACGCGGACTTCGCGAGGGCCCCTGTCGGGGCGCTCGCCAAGACCCTGACCGGCGGCTTCTTCCACGACGGCACGTACTCCAGCTTCCGGGGCCGGCGGCACGGAAGGCCGCTGGACCGTACGCGGATCGCCGCGCACCGGCTCCTCGGGTACAGCCAGACCCACGACCAGGTGGGCAACCGCGCCCAGGGCGACCGTCTTTCCGCCGGCCTCTCCCCCGGCCTGCTGGCCTGCGCCGCCACGCTGGTACTGACCGGCCCGTGCACGCCGATGCTGTTCATGGGCGAGGAGTGGGCGGCCGGTACTCCCTGGCAGTTCTTCACCGACCACACCGACCCCGGGCTCGCGGAGGCGGTACGGCAGGGCAGGCGGCGGGAGTTCGCGGCGCACGGCTGGGCCGAGGAGGACGTGCCCGACCCGCAGGACCCCGCGACCCGGGACCGTTCCTGCCTCGACTGGAGCGAGCCGGGCGGCGGGCACCACGCGCGCGTACTGGCCTGGTACCGCCGGCTCATCGCGCTGCGCCGGGAACAGCCGGACCTCACGGACCCGGACCTGGCGGACATCAAGGTGGCCCACGACGAGGAGGCACGCTGGCTCGCCTTCCGGCGCGGGGACGTCTGTGTGGCCGTGAACCTGGCGAGGACGCCCGTGGACATCCCTCTGGGCACCCGCCCGGCCGTGGTCCTCGCCGCCTGGGAGCCGGTCACGCCGCCGGACGAGCAAGGGGTGCTCCGGCTCCCCGGGGAGTGCTGCGTGGTGGTGGCGCAACCGTAGGGCCGCGGCGAGGGACACGCGCCGGGGGCCCGCGCCGCCCGCCTCCGGAGCGCTACAGGGCGTCGTCCGGGTCGTCGTCCTGCCGGAGCTCCGTCACGCGTTCCAGGAGGATCGCCTCCCAGGCGTGCGCGAGCCGCGCCCTCAGCTCGGGCAGGGACGACTCACCCCCACCGGCGAGCCGGCCGGCCAGGTCGACGAGGCTGTCGCAACGGGCCAGCCACAGGCCGCGCAGGCAGGGGCGGGCACCGTAACCGGCGAGGGTGGCGGCGCGGACGGCGGCGGGGGCGCCGACGGCGAGGGCGAGGGCGGCGATGTCCTCGGCGGGGTCGCCGAGGACCGCGTCGGCCCAGCCCAGGACGCCGCGGACCCGGCCGTCGGCACTGACCACCAGGTGCGCGCCGGTGAGACCGTGGTGGACGAGCACCGCGTTCCCGCCCTGCGCGGCGAGCTGCGCCGTCGCGGGCAAAGTGAACTGGTGCAGGCGGGCGGCGTCGAACTCGTCGGCCACGGCGAGCCGTTCGGCGGCCTCGGCGGCGGCGGCGCGCAGTCGCTCCAGTGAGCGCGGTTCGGCGTGCGGCACACCGAGGGCCTCCGCCTGCCGCGGGGGCACCTCGCGCAGACCCGTGAGGACTCCCGCGAGGTCGGCCTCGCCGAGGGCGGAGACGTCGTGCCCTGGCGTGGAGCCGCCGGGCACCTTGGCGTCCAGCGTGTAGGCGAGGCCGGGCGCCCACTCGCCGCTGGCCACGCTGGCCGGCACGGCGACGGGGAGGTGCGGGCGGACGAGGTCGCGCAGCCGCAGTTCGCGGCGCCTGCGCACGGCCGCGTCGCGGTCGGGTGCGAGGCGCAGCACGTGGCGGGTGCCGACCCACCACGTGGTGTGGCCGCCGCTCCCGGAGACCGGTCGGACGTCGAGGTCCCCCGCGCCTTCCTCGAGGAGGGAACGGACCAGTCCGCGGACGGTGTCCTCGGTGGGTGTGGGTGCCTGGGTCATGGTGGGACCGTCGTCGCTCGCGTGCGTACAGGGGCTCCTGGGGCGGGTCAGCGCACTATCAGCATCTCCCGGGGCGTGTCGTTGAGGCGACGGCCGCCGTCCTCGGTCACGGTCACGATGTCCTCGATGCGCACTCCGAACCGGCCCGGCAGGTAGATCCCCGGCTCCACGGAGAAGCACATGCCGGGGACCAGGGGCTGTTCCTCGCCCTCGATCATGTACGGCGGTTCGTGGGTGGTGACGCCGATGCCGTGCCCGGTGCGGTGGATGAAGTACTCGCCGTACCCGGCGCCGGCGATGACCGCGCGGGCGGCCCGGTCGACGTCCTGGCACGACGCGCCCGGCCGCACCGCCCAAAAGCCCGCCTCCTGGGCCTCGCGCACGAGGTCGTGCACCGCGCGCTCCTCGTCGCTGGGCTCGCCCACGTGGACCGTACGGGAGGTGTCGGAGCCGTAGCCGTCCCTGAGTCCGCCGAAGTCGAGGACGACCATGTCGCCGCGCCCGATGACCCGGTCGCCGGCCTCGTGGTGCGGATCGGCCCCGTTCGGGCCGGAGGCGACGATGGTGAAGTCGACCTGGGAGTGCCCGAACCGGCGCAGCAGCGCGGCGAGGTCGGCGGCCACGTCGGACTCCCGGCGACCGCCGAAGGGGACGTTCAGGATCTCCTCGAACGTCGCGTCCGCCGCGGCCGCCGCGGCGGCCAGGAGTTCCAGTTCCGCCGCGTCCTTGACGGCGCGCAGCATCGGCAGCGCCTCCGTCAGGGAGGCGTACGACGTGCCGGGCAGCGTCTTCTGCAGGCCGAGCAGATGCATCGCCCAGGCGTTGTCACTGACGCCGAGGCGTCCGCGGGCGCCGAGCAGGCCGGCGGTGAGGGCGTAGGGGTCCTTGCCGTCGGTCCAGTCGCGCAGCGTCAGGGCGGCGGCTCCGGCGGCGCGCGCGGCGTCGGGGGCCTCCAGCGTGGGGACGACGAGGACGGGCTCCCGGTCCGGGGCGAGGACCAGCAAGGTGAGCCGTTCGGTGGCGGCGGGGGGCGCGTAGCCGGTGAGCCACACCATGTCCGGGCCGGGCGCGACCAGCAGCCCCGCGAGCCCGGCGTCGGATGCCGCCCGCACGGCGCGCCGCATCCGGGCCCGGTAGTCGTCTGCCGTGAAGGGCGCGGCCGTACTGCCGGTCAACCCAGTCTCCTCGAGCCGGTGGGGAACCACGGGCAGCATCCTGCCCGCCCGGAGAGGGCGACGCGAGCCAATAGGCGCGGTTCGCCGGAGAACTGGCCCGAGCACCGGTTGTAATGCTTAGATGCTGATAAGTCATTAAGCAGCGCCCCCGGGAGCCCCCGCTTACTCACGCTCGCGCACATCAGCGATCTGCACCTGGACGGGAGCGCGCTGGCGGTGGAGCGGGCCGAGCAGGTGCGCGACCACCTGTGGACGCGCTCCTGGTGACCGCCGACCGTCGACCCCGGCGTGACCTGGACGCTGCGGCTGCCCTGGGAGGGCGAGGGGGCCGCCGACCGGGAGGCGCCGGTCGGGCCCGCCTTCCATGTGCTGGACGACGAGGGACGGCTCACCAGCCACTTCCGCGTGGTCACGTGAGGACGCCGGGCGCCACCGACAACTGCTGGTAGCCACCGCTCTCGTGACGCACCGTCACAAGTACGGCCGCTCCCGGACGCGCCTCGTCGACCGCCCGGACGAGGTCCGCCGCGGACTCGACGGGCTTGCCGTCGAAGGTGAGCAGCACGTCGCCCCGCACCAGGCCCGCCGTGTAGCCGGGGCCCGGGACGTGCACGCCCACCACGAGAGCGCCGGACTTCTCCGCGTCGGTGACCTCGACACCCATGACCATGTCCGCCTCGGGGACCGGCCCGGGGGCCGAGGGCCCGGGGGCTCCCGGACCGGGCGGGGCGGTCGGGCGACCCGGCTCCGGTGCCGAGGGTCCGGGCCGGCTCCGGACCTCTGCGAGCTTGCTCATACCGATCACCGTCGCGGCCACCGTGCCCAGTCCGATGCCGGACAGCACCAGCGCCGTGGCGACGAGCATCCCCGCGAGCAGGGTCGTGAGCCGTCGGCCGCGGCGCCGCGCGGCACGCGGGCGACGGGCGGGATCGGTGCCGGTGCCGCCGGACTCCTGTCCGGGGATCGGCTTGGGACGCAGCGCGGCCTGTTCCATGGTTCGCCTCCGCCGGTTCACTACCCCGCGCACCGGCGCACCACGAGCCTCGAAAGAGTGAGTCGGTGGGCCCTGTTACGTTCTGCGCCATGACCGACCACGCACTGCGCCTGCTCCGCGAGCACCCTCACCTGGCCGCCCTCGCCGCGTTCCCGTTCGGCTTCGAGCTGGGCCGGGCGGCGCACGGCCACGGCGAGCCGGTCCGCCTCGCGTCGGGCGCCGCGATCAAGGTCGTGGCGGGTGACGACACCGGCGGTACCTACTTCGCGTGCGCGGACGGCTCGATGCTGTACGCCGATTCCGAGGGCTCGGCCGGGATCATCGGCGCGACCGTGGACGAGGCGCTGGACACGCTGTTCGGCCTGCCGGGCTGGAGGGGCTGCCTGAGCTTGTCCCCGGACGACGGCGAGGAGGCGGTCCTGGAGCACGTCACGGAGATCGAGGACGAACTCCGCGAGTGCTACGGCATCGACAAGGAGCGGACCGAGCTGCGCGCGGCCCTCGGCTTCCCCGACCGCTCCCCCAACTCGAACTCGTGACCCGGCTGCACACCGCGCTGCTGCGCACCGAGCCCGGGTACCTGCTGCTCGGCGCCGACGACCTCGGCGCCTATGCCCTGTTCGACGCTCACCCCCGGCCGCCCCTGTGGGAGCCGGTCCTCGCGCGCGGCCGCGCCGACCTCGCGCGGCTGCGGTCCGGCGACCGCGCGGTCGGGGACGCGCTCGCCGAGGACGCCGTACGGCGCCGACTCGTCCTGCGTGCCGCGCAGTTCGACCGCACGGACGACGATCTCGCCCTGCTGCGGCCCTTGCTGCGGCACGAGGCGAGCGGGTCGATGACGGACGAACTACGACTGGCCGCCGTACTGGTGGGGCTGCACGGGGACACCGGGGACCTTCCCCTGCTGCACGAGGTCCGGGAGACGGATCTCGACACGGCCTGCGGGCTGGGCGACCTGCCCGGGCGGGAGGCCGGCACTGCCGAGCTGCGCCGCTGGGCACAGGAGCTGGACGACGCCCTGTTCGGCACCGACCCCGCCGACGAACCGGCTGGCACCTGGACGGACCTGGCCATGGACCAGGGCATGACGGAACTCGCGAGGGCCGCGCTGATCCGCGAGCTGGACCGCGTCGTCATGGACCAGGGCGCCCTGCGCCGGCCGGACGACCCCGCCGCGCTGAACACGGCCCCGCTGCATGCCCTCGCCACCGCGTTCGAGCGGCTGGGCGACCTGCCCCAGGCGCTGCGCGCCCAGCGGCTGTACGCCGCGCTCCAGGACACAGCACGGGACCGTGTCTCGGCGCGGCGCACCCAGGCGCGGCTGGAGCGTGAGGCGGGGCAACCGCAGGCGGCGGCAGGTACCTTGGCGACCCTGCGGACCACCCTGGGTGCCCCAGGCGACGACACCCTGCGCCACTGGCGGCAGGTGAACCTCGGCCGTCTCGTCGCCGAGGAGCACTACGCCCTCGCCCGCGCGCTGGACGAGGCCGACCACCCGGAGGAGGCCCGCTCGGTCCTCGCGGCCGGCGACGCGATACTCGGCGAGCTCTCGGAGAACGCCGCGAGGGGCGTCCGGGAGCTCGCCGAGGACACGGCCGCGCAACTGGACGGTCCGCGCGGGATCAGCTGACGGTGACGGGCGGGGACGGGGTGCGGTCCGGCAGGAAGCCGTGGGACCGTCCCTCCAGCCACTCCGCCCGATAGCGGGCGACACCCCTGTGCCAGTTCAGGATGCCCGCCATCCAGTTCCGCAGCGCGGCCACATAGTCGCCCATGCTCTCGCGGTCCTCGGCGGACAGCGCGAAGTCGTCGTACACGAAGGGCAGTTCGGTCGCCGCCACATGCTCGAACTGCCGCATGCGCTGGGTCATCAGGTCGTTCACGATGGTGAGGGCGGTCGGGTAGTCGGCTCCGAAGAAGTTCTGCACCACGAGGACCGCGTTGTGGATCTCGCCCTCGTACTCGATCTCCTTCTGGTAGGAGAAGACGTCGTTGAGGAGGCAGGCGTAGTCGATGGCGGCGTTCTCCAGCGAGCGGACGGGTCCGCTGCGGTAGACCTCCGGCGGGACGTGCGGGCCGTGGCCCATCCGGCACAGGTTGATGGTCAGGTCCGAGCCGAAGGTGGCGCGCCGCATCTCCAGGTAGTCGACGGGATCGGGGACGCGGTGCTGGACCCGGTTCGCCACCTCCCAGACCCAGCTCTCCGTCATCACGTCGACGGACGCCTTCAGCCGGCGGCGCGCCTCCTCGTCCATGGTCGCCGTGGTGCGCCGCCACAGGTCCACGAGGCCGAGCTCCATCGCGTTCGCCGGGACGATCGGCACCGGGCCGTCGAGAGGCATGCAGGCCGAGAGGCGTTCCGTGCAGAGTCTGGCGGCGGCGAGATCGCGGCGGTGCCCGAAGACGAGCGGGTAGTAGTCGTCTCCGTAGGTGCCCCAGGCCAGCCAGCACGCGTTGAGGTCGAGGGCCTCCGGTGTGCCGTCCGGGTCGATGCCCGCCGAGCACAACGCCAGGTCGCTCGCGGCGAGTTTGTCCTCGTCCCAGACGCCTTCGTTGAGAATGCCGACGCTCCGGGCCCAGGGCAGCAGGCGGTCGCGGGCGCCGTCCAGGTCGGGGTTGAGGCGCAGCGGGAACGGCATGTGGATGTCGGGGATCCGGGACGGCCCCACCTTCTGGAACGGCACGTGCGTGTACGCGCGCATCCGCTCGGCACCCGCCGCGGCGAGCAGCGTGCGGATGTCGGTGCCCGAGGTGCCGATCCCGGTGGGGCCACCGCTCCACGGGGTGGTGGCCGTGGCGTTCTCGTTCATGTAGCGGCTGGAGCGCATGTGCCACTCGTGGCCGCCGGACTGCCAGTCCTGGAGGCCCTTGGTGTAGGCGGCGATCGCGGCGAGCGCGTCCGGGGCGAGGCCCTTCTCCAGGGCCAGCGCGGGGACCTCGGTGAGCGCGGTGTGCTCGAACTGGTGCAGCCTGGAGGTCAGGATGTCGTTGACGGCCTCGGCGGCCTCCTGCGTGGTGGAGCCGAAGAAGGTCTCCAGGACGAGCACGCCGTTGCTGAGCTCGCCCTCGTCCTCCACCTCGCGCTGGTAGGAGAACAGGTCGTTGCGCAGATGGACGGCGTCGGAGAACGTCTCCATCAGCACCCTGAGCGGCCGGGAACCGGCCACGGAAGCGGGCACCTCGGCGGCCGCGTACTCGACGAGCCCGGCGGACCAGGGCGCGCCGCCCACCTTGCGGCGCATCTCGATGTACTCGACGGGGTTGGCGATCCGCCCCTCGTTGATGTTGGACAGCTCCCACAGGGACTCGTTCAGCAGATGCTCGGTGGCGACGGCGAACCGGTGACGCCAGTCCAGGGACATCGACGGCACCGTACGCGCCCACAGGTCGGCGAGGCCGGCCTCGACCGGGTTCTCCGGCTCCGGTACGGGCGTCGACAGGTCCAGCGGCATGAACAGCGGCAGCCGGTCGAGATAGGCCTTGCCGCCGGCGCGGTCCTGGCTGCGCTTGAACGTCTCCAGGAAGTGGTCGTCGAAGAAGAACACCCACACGTACCAGTCGGTGACGAGCGAGAGCGCCTCGGCGTCGCAGTCGGGGTGGGTGTAGGCGCAGAGCAGGCCGTAGTCATGGGCGTCGAGGTCGGACTGCTCCCAGATCCCGGACCCCTCCAGCATGCCCATCTCGCGCGCCCACACGGTCGAATGCGCACGAGCCTCGTCCAGATGGGGGTTCCGCCGCGCGGGATACGGCATGTAGAAGTGCGGGAGTTCGAACGGCTGCTGCGTCATGGCCGGGGCCCTACCCGCGGCCCCCCGAGGGCATCCACGAGCGGGGATCTGATCACACCATCGCGTGAATCGAGGCCGAAACCCGGAAATCCCGGCGGACTTCGACGTTCCCGTGCGCGCTCGCGCGCCTGTCCGCCGTCGGGCACCCGATGGGCTGCGCGATCGACCGCCGGCTCGGCGTCGCCCGGCACCGGCTGCGCGCGGTGGTGGGCGTCTCCCCGCGTACCGGACCCGGACGGTCTGCCGACGGCGTCAAGCTCCTCCGCTTCGGCCCGTGCCCGGAGCCGCGTTCACCTGGATCAGCGCATGCGTGCCGCCGGTCCGCCAGCGCTGCCCCTCGGCCGCGACCAGCGCGGCCTCGGTCCCGGCGTCGAGACCGCAGATCACGTCGGACTTGAGGGTGCGCAGGGCGGCGACCGGTCCGGGGAAGTGGTCGGTGAGGTCGGCGAACGGGGTGGTCGGGGGCCAGCGGCGGTCGCCGACGAGGCGACGGTAGTTGAGGTCGCCCTTCACGACGGTCACCGTCGCCTCGGCGAACTCGGCGCGCAGGTCGCCGGGCATCTCGGCGTACGGCAGCGGTCCGCAGGAGAAGGGGTGGGTCCGTACGGTCAGACGGCCGTCGGTCATCGCCGTCCACAGCAGCCGCCCGTACGCGCGGGCCGCGCCCGGCGCGGACGTCAGCCGGCGCAGTGCGTCCAGGACGTCGGCCGGGGTGGCGTCGGAGACGTAGTACGGGTGCGGCTTGACGTGCAGGACGGCACCCTCGACGCGTCCCTCGGCGAGGAGGTGGGCGATGAGGAGCAGATCGGGGACGAGTTCCCGGCCGGCGTTGTCGGCGACCAGGCAGAGGGTGCCCTGACCGGAGGGCGGCAGCAGGGACCACAGGGTCTCGCTGTCGTCGGCGACCAGGCCGGGCGCGGCCTGCGGGGTGTCGCCGCCGGCGGACAGCCGGAAGCCGAGGTCGGCGCGGTTGCCCCAGAGCGAGCCCCGCAGCAGGGCCTGGGCGCGCTCGGCGGCGGGGCGGGACTCCAGCGCGTCGAGCGCGGCGAGTTCCTCGTCGGTCGCGGGGGCGTCGAGCTCGGCGAGCTTGACGGGGCGGAAGGGGTCGATGCCCTGGTCGGGTCCGGGGGCGAAGTAGCCGACGGCTTCGAGGAGCGCGCGGTAGAAGTAGCTCTCCGACCACAGCCAGGGCACGTCGAACCAGGACCGCCCCGCGTAGGCGCCGAGTCCCCACCCGGACCACAGGTCCCCGTCGGGCGCGTCCGCCGGGAGCGGTTCGATCACACCGTCGGTGCAGTCGGTGAGCAGGGTGTCGAGCGCGCGCCGGCGTTCGGGTCCGTACGGCAGGGAATCGCGGACCTGCCGGATGATCGCGGGGTGGCGCTCGGCCAGCACGCTGTGCGGGAAGGAACCGGTCTCGTTGCCGAGGAGCACGGGCGCGGGCGCGGTGTCGGGCATGCGGCTCACCGTACCCCGCGCCGCTCAGACGGCTCTGATCTCCCGTTCCAGCTGCGTGGCGAGACCCAGATAGCGCGGACGTCTGGTCACGGGCACCAGGCCGCGGATGAGGACGTACCACATCTCGGTCAGTCGTCGGGGCAGCCGCAGGACGGGTTCGAGCGTGCGGCCCGTCACGCGTATCCCGACGAAGAAGCTGAGGAGGGAGTGGGCGACGACGTCGACGTCGACGTCCGCGTGGATGTCGCACTCCTTGACGGCTCCGACGAGCCTTCTGGAGACGATGTCGAACCACTCGGTGAAGGGATGCGGCAGGGGTGGCCGCACCCCGACCCCGGCGGTGGCGAGCCGGAGTCCGGCGCGGGCGACCGGTCCCTCCACGGTGAGCCGCACCAGGCCGAAGGTGATGCGGATCAGACCTTCGAGCGACGAGCACCCCCGGTCGTCCGCCTCACGGGCCAGCTGTCGCGAGTGGTGCGACTGGATCTCCATGATGGCGTGCGCCAGATCCTCCTTGGCGGCGAAGTGGAAGTACAGCGCGCCCTTGGTGACTTGGGCGTGTTCCACGATGTCGCTGAGGCTGGTCGACTCGTAGCCGTGACGGTCGAACAGGTCGGCGGCGGCCCTGATGATCGTGGCGCGGGTCTGCTCGGCTCGTAACTGCCTCGCCATCGGCTCGACTCTCCTGGGAATCAAAACGGGTTATGCCGTTTGTTTCTTAACCCCCCGCACACGATATCTCACTCCCCGGCCATGCCGACCCGGCACTCGAACACCGTCAACTCCCCCTGTGTGGCGACGATCCGGAGGTCCGGGGCACCCTCGTCGAACACGTCCACCCATACGGGTTCGTCCAGTTCGGCGTAGCGGTGGAAGCGGGAACGGAAGGAGGCGGGGACCCCCTCTCCGGACGTCCGGACCCGGGCCGCCTGACGGGCGGACTCCAGCAGGAGCATGCCGGGGGCGTGATCGAGGGGATGGTCGAAGAAAACGGGATGCGCGGTATCGATCCTGAGGCGCCAGCGGCCTTCACGGTCGGACGGCGCCAGGACGACGTCGTCCGCCAGCGCGCGGCCGACCGACCGGGGCGGCAGTCCGGGCGGCGGGGGTGGCGCGGCCACGCCCGCCGGGGTGCGGCCGCCGCGGAGCCGGTCGTAGACGGACGCGGAGACGCAGGTGAAGGCGACCCTGGCGGTCGCCACGCGGGCGCCGTCCAGCAGGACTTCTGCGGTGTAGCGGGCGCCGGCCGGCCGGCCCGCGCGTCGGCGCACCTCGGCGAAGTGGACGTCGACGGACGGTTCCGCGGGAACCGGGCCGACGGCCAGGTGTGCGGGAAAGGTCTCCACGTCGAACTCCTGGAGCACGAAGTGATGGCCCAGGGGGACGTCGTACTCGGTGTGCGCGAGGAGGGTGCCGCTCTGGCGGACGGTTTCCACGACGAGCAGCGGTTCGTAGGCGGAGCGGTCGGGCGACACGTGCAACCCGTGGGCTCGTGGCCACTGGGCCGCGACGGAGAAGCGGTCGGCCCCGGTCCTGTTCCAGCCGGTCAGAAAGGTCTCGGCGACGGCGGCGCGATGGACCAACTGGCGCGGCACGGTGGCCGTCAGGGTCGGGGCTTCGGCAAGATGCCGCGCTTGTGGCATGTTTCTCCCTACGGCCCCCCGAAGGGTTCCACGGACGGTGGGGGGTCCGCCGTGGGTGGGGGTCAGATTACGAGGTGACCGGTTTGTTTTCAATGCGATCACTCCGTTGCACCCTATGATCAGGGAAGTTCCGGCACGATCGTGGCGCCAGCGGTATGAACCGGCCAACTGGGCGTCGGAGAGGGTCACTCATGGCGAAACAGGAACGCGCCATCAGGACACGCACGGCGATCCTGGAAGCCGCCGGTGCGGTCTTCGACGAACACGGTTACACCTCCACCACCATCGCCATGGTGCTGGAACGAGCGGAAGTCACCAAAGGGGCGCTGTACTTCCACTTCCCCTCCAAGGAGTCCCTCGCCCAGGCGGTCCTCGACGAGCAGGTGCCCTTCGGGGCGATTCCGCCCCAGGCGTGCAAACTCCAGGAGGTCGTCGACATCACGTTCGTGGTCGGCCAGCGGCTGCTGAGCAACGCCCTGCTCCGGGGCAGCGTGCGGCTGGCGGTGGACCAGTGCGCGCCGCCGGGGGTGGATCACACCGGGCCGTTCCGCCAGTGGGCCGAGCATCTGACGCCGCTGCTCGAACAGGCGAAGGCACGCGGGGAGTTGCTGCCGACGGTGGATCCCCGGGACACGGTGGAGCTGCTGATCGGCTCGTTCACCGGCATACAGCTGATGTCGCGGGCGCTGGCGGGACGGGACGACCTCGGGCGCCGGCTGTCGGTGCTGTGGTCCCACATGCTGCCGAGCATCGCAGTGCCCGGGCTGCTGCTGGGCCTCGACAGCCGCGCCGACCGGGGAGCCCGGGTACTGGCGTCGCTGGAGGCCCGCGTCGCGTCGTGACGCCGCCTCGGAAGGTCAGGCTCCAGCCGTTCAGGCGGCCGGTGTCCTGGGCGGCCGTGTCCTGGACGCGCAGCTTCCACGTACCGTCGGCCGGCTCCGCGGAGGCGTTCACCGTGCGGGTGGTCCGGACGTCGTCCGCGGAGTCCGAGCCGTCGGCGGCCTTCAGACGGTACGTCGAACCGTCCGGGGCGATCAGGTCGACGACCTGGTCGCCCCGGCAGGTGTGGGTGATGTCGTCCAACCGCCCGTCGGAAGACATTCCCGAGCAGGTCGCCCCGGCAGGTGTGGGTGATGTCCACCGCGACCTGGAGGGCGGAGGGCGCGCTGCCGGTGCGGCCGCTGACCGTGACCGGGGACTCGACGGCGGCCCCGGCGTCCGGGACGGCGACGGCCGTGCTGCTGGAGAGGGTCGTACCGGTGGGCGTGCCGGCGGCCACGGTCCGGACCGTGTTCGCGGCGTCCGCGGGACCGGCGCCGCAGCCGCCGGGCAGTGCAAGGGAGTTGACCTTGATCGCCGACTCGGCGCACGGGGAGATCCGCCTCCACGGGGCGGCCCGGAGAACAGGCGTGCCCCGCACGCTCCAGGGCGGTGCGGGGCACGTCGACAACCGCGGTGGTGCCGGGTGCGGCGGGACGGGTCAGCTCAGGCCGACCGACTCCAGCCAGGCCTTGGCCACGTCCAGCGGGTCCTTGTTCTCCAGCTGCACCTGGGCGTCCAGGTCGAGCAGCGTCTTGGTGTCGAGCTTGGCGGAGACCGCGTTGAGGGCGTCGACGCCCTCCGTCGAGAGGCCGCTCTCGTGCACCAGCGGGGTCACGTTCGCGAAGCCGAAGAGGTTCTTCGGGTCCTGGAGGACGACGAACTTCTCCTTGAGGATGGTCGGGTCGGTGGTGAAGATGTCCGCGGCCTGCACGGCGTTCTTCGTCAGCGCCGCCTGGGTCAGCGGGCCACCGGCGTCCAGGGCCTTGAAGGACTTGAACTTCAGGCCGTACTCCTTGTCCAGCCCGACCAGCCCCTGGTGCCG
Organism: Streptomyces sp. NPDC002309; assembly: GCF_053593375.1. NCBI lineage: Bacteria > Bacillati > Actinomycetota > Actinomycetes > Kitasatosporales > Streptomycetaceae > Streptomyces > Streptomyces sp. NPDC002309. Next base: position 81,213 of record NZ_JBSFCI010000010.1, read on the forward strand.
GGTCTGGAACTCCGGCGAGCCGCCGATGACCAGCTCCGGCGCGACGTCCTTGAGGTCGGCCAGCGTGGACTGGGCGCTGAGCTTGTACTTCGCGGCCGTCTCGGCGTTGATGGACACCGAGTCCTTGTCCTCGGCCGGGGACGAGTCCAGCAGCGTCAGTTTGGCGTCCAGCTTGGCCTTGACCTCGGCGTTCACCGCCTCGGCCGACTTCTGCTCGGCCTCGGGGTCGAGGTAGGCCAGCAGTGAGCCGTTGTACTCGGGCAGCACGGTGATGGAGCCGTTCTTCAGCAGGCCGTAGGTGGTCTCGCGGCTGCCGATGTTGGGCTTGTACTCCACCTCTATGCCCTTGGCCTTCAGGGCCTCGCCGTAGATGTCGGCGAGGAGGATGCTCTCGGCGAAGTTGTTGGAGCCGACGACGACGGTCTTGCCGTCGGACGTGCCCTCCGAGAGCGGGTCGGACGTGTCGTCGGAGGACGCGCCACAACCGGCGACCAGCGCCGCCGCGAGGGCGACGGCGACGGCGGCAGCGCCGCGGTGTCTCTTGGTGGACCAGGTGCTCTTCACGGTTGAAGTCACGATTCCCGTTCCGGGATTGGGGATGTGGCGGGGCATGGCGGCGACGTGACCTGCGGGCACTTCGGGCCCACCGCGGACGCGGCACGCACACAGCACGTTCTGATCCAATCCAGCCGGTTCCAGCGTGGTCAAGAGAATTCAGGTCACCAATTGGCGTCAATGGGTGACCATTTGCGGGGCGGATTGTGAAGGAGATGCGTACGAGTTCCGGTCGCCGACGAGCATGTCGTAACTGATTCTTGACTTGGAGTCGCGCGTTCCGGCATCCCGAGAGGCGATAGTCTCACCGGAGTTACTCTCCGATCACAGTGGTGACAAAAGCCACGCCGGTGGCATTGCGAACCGGACGAAAGTCGATCGGAATCCCTAGGCGAACGGACACCCGCGTAGCTTCTCCGCGCGGTGAGACACCCACGAAGGAGGCCCGGTGTCCACGAACGAGGTGGGCGCGCCCTCCCCCGGGCTCTCGGCCTCGCCGGGACAGGGGGAGCCCCCACGGCCGGCGCCGACCCGAGGTGGCATGCGGGGCCTCGCCGACCGCCTGCCGTTCCGCAAGAAGCTCAACATCCTGGTCGGCGTGCCGCTGACCGGAGTCGCGGTACTGCTCACCTACGTCATCTCCGGCCAGGCGACGCTGGCCCGCAGCGCGGCGGACGCCGCCGCCCTGGTCCGGGACAGCGCGCAGGTCGCCGAGCTCGTCGACCGGGTGGAGACCGAGCACCAGCAGGCCATCCTGCTGTCCGTGCGCTACGAGGCCGGCGACAGCAGCGTCAAGCCCTCGCTGACCGCCTACCGTGCCGCGCAGCGGGAGACCGACGCCCAGGTCGAGAAGGTGCGCGCCACGTTCGGCGACCGGCTGCCGGAGACCGAGTGGCAGGCGCTGCGGGAGGTCGACGGGCTCGGGAGCCTGCGCGGCACCATCGAGGAGGGCTATCTGCCCGCCGACAACATCGACCCGGCCTACCACAACGCGGCCAAGGGCCTGATCGACGGCCTCGGCCTGGACCACAACCCCGCCCTCGCGGCCACCTTCACCGGCAACCTGCTGGATTCCCTGCTGCGCGCCGACGCCGCCCACAGCTCCTTCGAGACCAGTGTCTTCTCGGCCACCACCGGGGACTCCAACGCGCTCATCGAGTTCGTCAGCGCCGTCGGCGCCTACGAGCTGTACCAGCACCAGGCCGAGCGGTTCGGACGGTTCGCCACCGAGGAGCAGGCGGCCGAGCTGCGCGGCATCGAGCACAACCCCGCCCAGGCGATCGTCCTGCGGCAGTACGCCGAGCTCCAGATCGACCCGAGCGCGCTGCAGGCCGCGACGCCGAGCGTGACCCGGGCCAAGTTCACGCTCGCCCTGTCCACCTACCCCACCTACCGTCAGCAGTCCGAGAAGCGGCTGGCGATCACCGGCAGGCTCATCGACCAGATCGCCGACCGGGCCGACAGGGCCTCCGACGACGCCTGGCGGAACGCCGCCTGGCTGCTCGGCCTCGCCCTGTCCGGCTTCCTGCTGTGGGGTGCCTTCTCGGTGGCGGTACGCCGTTCCGTGGTCCGGCCGGTGCAGGCGCTCACCGGCGCGGCCCGGCAGGTCGCCGACGTGGCGGGCCGCGAACTCGCGCGCGTGGCCGACGACGACGCCGAGGACGACGCCCCGCCGCGGCTGCGGGAGATCCCCGTCACCGCCCAGGACGAGATCGGCGACCTCGCCGACGCCTTCAACCAGGTGCAGACCACCGCGGCGGCGCTGCTGGAGCGGCAGGTGCTCAGCCGCCGCAACGTCGCCGAGATGTTCGGCAACGTCGGCCGCAGGGTCAGCAACCTCACCACGCGGCAGCTCGCCCTCATCGACGCCGTGGAGCGCGGCGAGACCGACCCCGCGCTGCTCGAACGCCTCTACAGCATCGACCACATCGCGGTCCGGCTGCGCCGCAACGCCGACAGCCTGATGCTGCTCGCCGGCATCCGCGAGACCGCCCTGGCCGGCGGCCCGACCGCGCTCACCAACGTCGTACGGGCCGCGCTCGGCCAGATCGAGGGCTACCAGCGCGTCGAACTGCACGCCGGCACCGAGATCATGGTCGAGCCGGACATCGTCGGCGACCTCACGCTGATGGTCGCCGAACTACTGGAGAACGCCGTGTCGTTCTCGCCCGCGGGCAGTCCCGTCGAGGTGACCGTCCGGACCGTCGACGCGGGGGCGGCCATCACCGTCGCCGACCACGGCCTCGGGATGAGCGCCGAGCGGCTGGACGAGGAGAACGGCCGCCTGATCCGCCGCGAACGCCTCGACCTGGTCCCGACGAAGGTGCTGGGCCTGTTCGTGGTGGGCAGCCTGGCCCGCCGCTGGGAGATCGGCGTGACCCTGTCCCGCACGCCCGGCGGCGGTGTGACGGCCGAGATCGGCATCCCCTCCACGCTGCTGCTGGCGATGAGCGCGATCGCCTCCGGCGTCACGGCGGATCACGGCACCGGTCCGGTCACGGACGGCGAGGCGGCTGCCACGCCGGACGGGCCCGCCGGGGCCGGACCGCGCCCCTCCGCCGCCGAACCGGCCTCGCCCGCCGACGACTCCACCCCGCTCCCCCGCCGGGTCCCCCGGCGTGACCCCGGCGCCGAGGACGGCTCCCCGCTCATCCCCCGGGCCCGTTCCGAGGCCCCCACGGACGGTGCCCGGCCGCTGCGCCGCCGTGTCCGGGGCGCGACGTTGCGGACCACCGCCGCCGAGGCCGGCCGCCCGGCCGCGCCGCGGGCCGCCGCGTCCGCCGACGCAGAGGCCGTGCGCGACGCCCTGGAGGAGTTCGAGGCGGCCGTGGAGCGCGCCCGGCACGACGTCCGGCGCGACGAGGACACGGCAGGCGGTCAGGACGGCGCGGGTGCCCCGCGCGGCACGCACGACAGCGACTCGCAAGACATCAGGCATCTTCCGGAAGGAGCGGAGCAGTGAGCACGTCGACAGGTGGTACTCCGACAGGAGGCGCCACGCCGGAGGAACTGCGGGCCGCCGCAGCCGACTTCACCTGGCTGCTGAACCGTTTCGCTACAGAGACGGCGGGTGTCGTGGACGCCATCGCGGTCTCCTCCGACGGACTGCTGATCGCCGTGGCCCAACTGCGCGAGCGTGCGCACTCCGAGCGGCTCGCGGCGATCGTCTCCGGCCTCACCAGCCTGGCCGCCGGCGCCTCCGGCAACTACGGCCTCGGCGCCCTCAACAAGGTCATCATCGACCTGGAGGGCGGTCACGTCCTGGTCTCCGCGATCGGCAGCGGCGCGGTGCTCGGCGTGGTCGCCGACAAGGAGGCCAAACTGGGCAACATCGCCTACGAGATGACGCTGTTCGCGAACCGGGCGGGCGCCGCGCTCAGCCCGCAGCTCGTGCTCGAACTGAAGAACAGCGTCGGCGCCGGTTCGACGGGCTGAGACCCGTCACCGCCCGGTCGAGGAGGAAGAGACCCCCATGGCGGACGACCTGACGCCTCCGGACCCGGCCGGCCCCGTCCCCGCCGTACGGCCGTTCCTCGTCACCGCCGGCCGGGTGGCGGGCGCGGGTGAGGCCGCGTCCGCCCGGACCGTTCCGGTCGAGACCCAGGTGGTGGCCACCGCCGAGGGGCTCGACGCGCTCGACCTGCTCTCCTTCGAGCGGCACGACATCGTCGCCGCCTGCAGGCAGCCCCAGTCCATCGCGGAGATCGCCGCGTTGCTGCGGCTGCACCTCAACGTCGTCCGGGTCCTCGCCGAGGACCTGCGCACCGCCGGGCAGCTGGCGGTGCACGTGCCGAACGCCGCCGTCACCCATGACGCGTCCGTCCTGCGCAGGGTTATCGATGGCCTCCGCGCCATCCCCGACTCCCGGGGGGTACTCCGTGACACCGACTGAACCACTCGCCGCCGGCCCGGCCGCGCCGAGTGCCGTACGGCCGCCGCTGCCGGTGAAGCTGGTGATCGCGGGCGGCTTCGGCGTGGGCAAGACCACCACGGTCGGTGCCATCTCGGAGATCGAGCCGCTGACCACCGAGGCCGCCATCACGGAGGTCGCGGCCGGGGTGGACGACCTGTCGCACACCCCGCGCAAGACGACCACCACCGTCGCGATGGACTTCGGCTGCATCACGATCGACCCGACGCTGAAGCTGTACCTCTTCGGTACGCCGGGGCAGGACCGGTTCGGCTTCATGTGGGACGACATCGTCGAGGGCGCGATCGGCGCGCTGGTCATCGTCGACACCCGCCGGCTGGACGACTGCTACGCGGCCGTCGACTACTTCGAGCACCGGCAGATCCCGTTCGCGGTGGCGGTCAACGCCTTCGACGGGCGGGTCGAGCACACGCTGGAGGAGGTCCGCTGGGCGCTCGACGTCGCCGAACATGTCCCGGTGGTCGTGTTCGACGCCCGGGAGCGCGGCTCGGTGCGGGACGCGCTGCTCGTCGTGCTGGAGCTGGCGCTGGCCCGCACCGAGGGGTGAGGCGGGATCAGCCGCTGCGGCGGACCCCGCGCGACACCACGACGCGGCCGACCGCCCAGAACACGCCGAGCGTGGCCAGCGCGAGCACGGCGACCAGGGTGGCGCCGCCGACGACCTTCTCGTAGTCGCGCTGGTAGAGCCCGTCGACGATGTAGCGGCCGAGGCCGCCGAAGCTGACGTACGCGGCGATGGTGGCCGTCGAGACGATCTGGATGGCGGCCAGGCGCAGACCGCTGAGGATCAGCGGCAGCGCGACCGGGACCTCGACCCGGAACAGGACGCCGGCCTCGCCCATGCCCATGCCCCGCGCGGCGTCCACGGGGGCGGGGTCGACGGAGCGCATCGCCTCGTAGGTGGTGACGAGGATCGGCGGGATCGCCAGCACGACCAGCGGGATCATCACGGGTGCCGGACCCAGCCCGAACAGCACGAACATCAGCACCATCAGACCGAAGCTGGGCAGGGCGCGGCCCGCGGTGGCGATCAGGGCGAGCGTGTTGCCGCCGCGCCCGGTGTGGCCGGTCAGCAGGCCGACCGGCAGCCCGACGGCGGCGGCGATGCCGAGCGCCAGCAGCGAGTACTGGACATGCTCCAGCAGCCGTGTGGGAATGCCGTCGTAGCCCCGCCAGTGGGCGCTGTCGCTGAAGAAGGCGTTGATGAAGTTCAGTACGTTCACCGGGCGGCGTCCTTCAGGGCGTTCGTGCGCGGGGTCCTGCGGGTGTCGCGCGGCATCCAGGGCGTGACCATGATGCGCAGGCCGATCAGCGCGGCGTCGACGAGGACGGCGAGGACGGCCGTGCCGATCACGGACAGCCAGATCAGGCGCGGCTGGTGGTAGATCATGCCGCTGTTGAGCAGGTTGCCGAGGGCTCCCTGGTTGCCGATCAGCATGCCGACGCTGACCAGGGAGATGCTGGAGACCGAGGCCACCCGCAGCCCGGCGATGATCGCGGGCGCGGCGATCGGCAACTGCACCTGGACGTAGCGGCGTACGGGGCCGAAGCCCATGGCGGTGGCGGCGTCGATGGTCTCGCGCGGCACCGAGCGCACGCCGTCCACGATCGCCGGGACGAACACCACCAGGCTGTAGACGGCGAGCGGGATCATCACCGTGGTCTCGCTGAGGCCGGTGTAGTCGATGAGGACGACGAAGAAGGCGAGCGACGGGATCGCGTACAGCACGGTCGTCACCCACAGCACGGGCGGGTGCAACCAGCGCAGCCGCACGCACAGTTGCGCGACGGGCAGCGCCACGAGCAGTCCGGCCAGCACCGGGACCAGTGCCAGGCGCAGATGCAGCGCGACCAGGCCCCAGTAGGTGTGCTGGAGGTCGCTGGGCATGTCGAAGAAGGCGTTCATCGGGCGGCCTTCGCGGGGCCGGCCGGGGCGTCCTCGGCCGGTGTCGCGGCGTGCGCCCCGCGGATCGCCTCGGCGATGGTCTGCTGGGAGACGACCCCGGCCACCCGGCCCTCGCCGTCCACGGCGACGGCCCAGCCGGTGGGCGACAGGACGGCGCAGTCGAGCGCGGCCCGCAGCGAGTCCCGCCCGGCGACGAACGGCCGCCCGTGGGACAGCAGTCCGTCCCGCTCGATCCGCCCCGCGGTCAGGTCGCCCGGCGCGCTCCAGCCGAGCGGCCTGCCGTCCAGGTCGGTGACGAGGAGACAGGGGACGTCGGCCGAGCGGGCGGCGAGCTGCTCGGCGGTGGCGTCGAGGGCGACGATCGGCGTGGTGAGCAGCTCCAGTCCGGCGGACGGGAAGAAGGACAACCGCCGGATGCCCCGGTCGGCGCCGAGGAAGTCCTCGACGAACTCGTCGGCGGGGTGGGACAGCAGTTCGGCGGGCGGGGCGAACTGGGCGAGCCGGCCGCCGGTGCGCATCACGGCGACCATGCTGCCGAGCTTGACGGCCTCGTCGATGTCGTGGGTGACGAAGACGATGGTCTTGCCCAGCTCGTCCTGGATGCGCAGGAGTTCGTCCTGGAGGACCTTGCGGACGACCGGGTCGACGGCTGAGAACGGCTCGTCCATCAGCAGCACCGGCGGATCGGCGGCGAGCGCCCGGGCCACTCCGACGCGCTGCTGCTGTCCGCCGGAGAGCTGGTAGGGGTAGCGGCGGGCGAGGGCGGCGTCGAGGCCGACGCGCTCCATCAACTCCCGGGCGCGGGCACGGGCCTTGTCCTTGCCCCAGCCGAGCATGCGGGGCACGGTGGCGATGTTGTCGACGATCGTGCGGTGCTGGAAGAGGCCGGCGTTCTGGATGACGTAACCCATGGAGCGGCGCAGCGTGTTGACCGGCTGCTGGGTGATGTCGGTGCCGTCGAGCAGGATCCTGCCCTCGCTGGGCTCGACCATCCGGTTGATCATCCGCAGCGTGGTCGTCTTGCCACACCCCGAGGGTCCGACGAGGACGGTGATCGAACGGTCGGGTATCTCAAGTGACAGCCGGTCGACCGCCACCGTGCCGTCGGGATACCGCTTGGTGACTGAATCTATCCGTATCAAAACGCCGAACGCCCTTCGGGTGTGGCCGTCGCCGCCCGCTCGCGCCTGGTGGCGGGCCATTGCCGGGAGAGTCTAGACCCGTGGTGTTGCGAGAATCCGGCGACCCATGTCCGCTCCTTGTCAGCCCTCGGCCCCGCGACCGGCCGGCCCCGGCGTCCTCGTTCCGTGAGCGGACGGCCCTCCGCGGGAGGGCGGCGCGCGCGGTGAAGCGCGCTCAGGTGGCGAAAGCCACGCCCTCCACGTCGGGCTGCGGCCGGTGCCGCAGACGGGACGCGAGGACGGCCACGTCGTCCTCCGCGTGGCGGGCGTCGAGTTCGGCGATGACGGTGTCGAGGACCGCCTCCACGCCTTCCGAGGCGTCGAAGCGCAGCCTGGCCAGCCGGTTCAGGGACTCGTCGATGTCCTCGCCCCGGTGCTCGACGAGGCCGTCGGTGAACAGCAGCAGGGTCTCCGTGCCGTCCAGCCGGTAGGTCGCCGGCTCGTAGCCGCCCAGTCCGGTGCCGAGCGGCGGTCCGACGGGCACCGGCAGCAGCGAGGTGCCGCCGCTGCCGTCGATCACGGCGGGCGGCAGATGGCCGGCACTGGCCAGGGTGATCTGGCCGCGCACGGGATCGACGCGGGCGATCAGGCAGGTGGCGGGCCGGCGCTCGGCCTCGTTGGAGGCGAGGTCGTCGAGCTGGCGCAGTACGCGGTGCGGCGGGAGGTCGGCCGAGGCGATGTAGCGCAGGGCGGAGCGGTAGGCGGTCATGTCGACGGCCGCTTCGATGCCGTGGCCCATCACGTCACCGACCACGAGCAGGGTGCGCCCGAAGTGCAGCCGGACGGTCTCGCACCAGTCGCCGCCGACCAGGGCGCGCTGCCCCACCGGCAGATAGCGGATGGCGACGTCCAGGTTCGGGTGCGGGCGGCCTGGTTCGGCGAGGAGCGCGCGCTGGAGGTCGCCGACGATCCGGCTCATCCGGTCGTGCTCCCGGGCGTGCCGGATGTGGGACGCGGCCCGCTCGGCGAGCAGCGCCAGCATGTCCGCCTCCGACGGGACGAACGGCCCCGCGCCCCGCACGCACACCAGGACGCCGTAGCGGTCGTCGCCGGTGACGAGGGGCACGCACAGTGCGGAGCCGTTCCTTCCGCACGCGGTCCCGCCGTCCGTCCGGCGCGCCATCGCCGCGGGCCACCGCAGTTCGGGCAGCAGGGTGCGGTCGCCCTGGACCGCCTCGTACGCCGCCTCGCCGTCCTCCGTGAGGCGCCGCACGACGGCCGCGGTGCACGCGCCGTGCTCGGCCGCGACCTTGGTCAGTTCGGCGTAGGTGGTCTCCTCGTCGAGCGTCGTCCCGATCCCGGCGACGGTCGCCCGCAGCGTCGTCAGGCGCGACGACACGCCGGGTCCCGGAGCGGGCAGGTGCGTGCGACCGACGGAGCCGGCAGTCGGAGATTTTCGGAAGGATCCGAGCCATCGCGCCACACAGAACACCTTAAATGGGATGCAAAACGACACCGACCGCGCATCGGCCGCCCAGAACGACCGCCCGCCCGTCCGAAGCGGCCGGAGCGCCCGGAACGACCGGGGGCGCCCACCGTCGGCTTCCCCGGCACGCGCGCACTCCTTGGATACCCTTGCGCTTCCATGAGCTGGTTCGAATCCATCATCCTCGGTCTGGTCCAGGGACTGACCGAGTTCCTGCCGATCTCGTCGAGCGCACATCTGCGCCTGGTGGCCGCCTTCTCCGGCTGGCACGACCCCGGCGCCGCCTTCACGGCGATCACACAGATCGGCACGGAGACGGCGGTACTGATCTATTTCCGGTCGGACATCGCCCGCATCGTCACCGCCTGGTGCCGCTCGCTGACGGACCGCGCGTCGCGCCGGGACCCGGACGCCCGGCTGGGCTGGATGCTGATCATCGGCTCCGTCCCGATCGGCGTCCTCGGCGTCACGTTCAAGGACCAGATCGAGGGGCCGTTCCGCGATCTCCGGCTCACCGCGGCGATGCTCGTCGTCATGGGCGTGGTGCTCGGCGTCGCCGACCGCCTCGCCGCCCGCGCCGAACAGGAAGCCCAACAGGAGAACGCCGTACCCGCCGCCGTCCCCGGCACCCCCGACGGCCACGGCATCCCCCTCACCGGCGCCGGCACCCCGGTCGCCCTCAGCACTCCCACCGCACCCACCGCCCCCGTCACACCCACCGCTCCGGGCACTGACGTCACAACCGTGGCTCTCGGGAATCCCGCCGCACCCGCCACCCGCCCGGGCACGGGCGCCCCCGGCGCCCCTCGCGGCTCCGGCAAGACCCTTCAGGACCTCACCGTCAGGGACGGCCTGATCTACGGCCTGTGCCAGGCGCTGGCGCTGATCCCGGGCGTCTCCCGCTCCGGCGCCACCACCAGCGGCGGCCTGTTCATGGGCTATACCCGCGCGGCCGCCGCCCGCTACTGCTTCCTGCTCGCCATCCCGGCCGTCCTCGCCTCGGGACTGTTCGAGCTGCGGCACGCGACCGAGGGTGGCCACGTCAGCTGGGGACCCACGGCGCTGGCCACCCTCATCGCGTTCGCTGTGGGGTACGCGGTGATCGCCTGGTTCATGAGGTTCATCGAGACCAGGAGCTTCATGCCGTTCGTGCTCTACCGCATCGCGCTCGGTCTGGTGATCATCGCCCTGGTGACCTTCGGGGTGATCAGCCCGCACGCCGCCGAATCAGCCGGCTGAGACGTTCCGGCCCGGGGCCGGGCCGCCCCCCGGGAACCCGCGAAATCCGGGTCGGAGGTATTCCGAGGCCCTGTGCCATGTGACATATTACTGATGTGACCAAGTCGCTGACCTGCGATGTCGTGGTTGTGGGGGCCGGCATGGTGGGCGCCGCCTGCGCCTTCCACGCGGCCCGGGCCGGGCTGACGGTGACACTCGTCGACCGGGGCCCGCTGTCCGGCGGCACCACCGGGGCCGGGGAGGGCAACGTCCTCGTCTCCGACAAGGAGCCCGGCCCCGAGCTCGGGCTCGCGCTGCTGTCCGCCCGGTTGTGGGCGGAGCTCGCCGACGAGTTCGGCACGGCGATCGAGTACGAGCCCAAGGGCGGCGTGGTCGTCGCCTCGACGGCCGAGGGCCGCACCGCCCTGGAGACGTTCGCGGCCGCCCAGCGCGCCGCCGGTGTCGAAGCCGTCCCCGTCGGCGAGCGGCAACTCGGCGAGCTGGAGCCGCATCTGGCGCCGGGACTCCCGGGCGGCATGCACTATCCGCAGGACGCCCAGGTCATGCCCGCCCTCGCCGCCGTGCATCTCGCGGTGGCCTCCCGGGCGCGGCTGGAGACCGGCCGGACGGTGACCGGCGTGCTGCGCCGCCCGGACGGCGCCGTGCGCGGGGTGCGGACCGACCGGGGCGACATCCACGCGCCGGCCGTCGTCAACGCCGCCGGGACCTGGGGCGGCGAGGTCGCCGCGCTGGCGGGGGTCCGCCTGCCCGTCCTCCCGCGCCGGGGGTTCGTCCTGGTCACCGAGCCGCTGCCCCGCCTGGTGCGGCACAAGGTGTACGCCGCCGACTACGTGGCCGACGTGGCCGGCGACTCGGCGGCGCTGCAGACCTCGCCGGTCGTCGAGGGCACGGCGGCCGGACCGGTGCTGATCGGCGCGAGCCGCGAACGGGTCGGGTTCGACCGGTCCTTCTCCCTGCCGGTGGCACGGGAACTGGCGGCCGGGGCGGTCCGGCTGTTCCCGTTCCTCGGGCGGGTGCGGGCCGTGCGGGCGTACGCCGGCTTCCGCCCGTACCTCCCGGACCACCTGCCCGCCGTCGGCCCCGATCCGCGCGCTCCCGGGCTGCTGCACGCCTGCGGTCACGAGGGCGCGGGCATCGGGCTGGCGACGGGGACCGGGCATCTGCTCGCCCAGGTGCTCACCGGACGGACCCCGGAGCTGGACCTGGCACCCTTCCGCCCGGAGCGCTTCGAGGAGGAGGTCCCATGAGTGCCTTCGGAGGAAAGGCCCCGGAAGGCCGGAGAGGGGAACGCCCCATGGATCCACCGGAGTCGGCGGGCGCCCGGCCCGGCCCCGCCTTCACGCTCACCTTCGACGGCAGGGAGATCGACGCGCTGCCCGGACAGACGCTCGCCGCCGCGCTGTGGGCGGCCGGTGTCACCTCCTGGCGCGCCACGCGCGGTGCCGGACGGCCGCGCGGGGTGTTCTGCGGGATCGGGGTCTGCTTCGACTGCCTGGTGACCGTGGACGGCCGCCCCAACCAGCGCGCGTGCCTGGTCCCGGCGCGGCCGGGCGACGTGATCCGTACCCAGGACGGGACGGGACACGATGGCTGAGCCCGCCCGACTCGCCGTGATCGGCGCGGGCCCGGCGGGGCTCGCGGCGGCGCTCGCGGCCGCGGCGGGGGGCCTGCGGGTCACCCTCGTCGACTCGGCCCCCGACGCGGGCGGCCAGTTCTACCGGCAGCCCGCGGCCGGGCTCGGCGCGCGCCGGCTCCAGGCGCCGCACCACCGCCGGCGCACCTGGCGGCGGCTGCGCGAGGGCCTCGACCGGCTGCTCGGCACGGGCGACGTCACCCATCTGCCGGACCATCACGTCTGGTGCGTGGAGCGGCGCTCCGGTGGTCTGGCGGTGCACGCGCTGCTCGGGCCGTTCCAGGAGGAGGGCGTGACGGTGGAGGCCGACGCGGTCGTCCTCGCCACCGGAGGCTACGAGACGGTGCTGCCCTTCCCCGGCTGGACGCTGCCCGGCGTGGTCACCGCGGGCGGCGCGCAGGCCATGCTCAAGGGCGGGCTCGTACTGCCCGGACGCACCGTCGTGGTCGCCGGGACCGGGCCGCTGCTGCTGCCCGTGGCGACCGGGCTGGCAGCGGCGGGCGCGCGGGTCGCCGCGCTCGTCGAGTCCGCCGGCCCGGCCGGCCTCGTACGCCACTCCCGCGCACTGGCCGCACGGCCGGGCAAGCTCGCCGAGGGCGCCGGGCACGCGGCCCGGCTCCTGCGCCACCGGGTCCCCGTGCTGGCCCGCCACACGGTGGTTCAGGCGCACGGCGACCGGCGGCTGGACGCCGTGACGGTCGCCGCCCTCGACGCCGGGGGCCGGGTCCGGCCGGGCACCCACCGCCGTATCGCCTGCGACGCGCTCGCCGTCGGCCACGGCATGCTGCCGCACACCGATCTCGCCGCCGCCCTCGGCTGCCGCCTCGACGGGGTCGCCGTGCACGTGGACGACGAGCAGCGCACCGACGTGCCCGGTGTGTGGGCGGCGGGCGAGGCCACGGGCGTCGGCGGCGCCGACCTCGCGCTCGCCGAAGGGCGCATCGCCGGGCGTTCGGCCGCCGCGAGGCTGACCGGCCGCCGGCCCGACCCCCGGACGTGGGCGGCGGCGGCACGGAGCCGGACGGCGCTGCGCGCGTTCTCCGCCACGCTCGACGCGGTGTACGCCCCGCCGGCCCACTGGGCCGAGCAGGTCACCGACGAGACCCTGGTGTGCCGTTGCGAGGAGGTCCCGGCGTCCGCCGTACGGGCGGCGGTCGCCGGGCTGGGCGCCGGCGACGTGCGGACCGTGAAGCTGCTCACCCGGGCCGGGATGGGCTGGTGCCAGGGCCGGATGTGCGGGCCCGCGGTCGCCGCGCTCACCGGCTGCCCCCGGACCCCGGCCCGCACCCCCTTCGCCCGCCCGGTGCCCCTCGGGGTGCTCGCCGGGCGGAACACCCCGACGGAGACCGCACCGCCCCTCGACCCCCCGGACGGGAAGGACCCCCATGACGACTGACCGGCACCGCCCCTGGCACGGCGTCCTCGTCGCCACCGCGCTCCCGCTCACCGCCGATCTCCGCGTCGACCACGACGCGTTCGCCGAGCACTGCTCCTGGCTCGTCGCGAACGGCTGCGACGGCGTCGTACCGAACGGCTCGCTCGGCGAGTACCAGGTGCTCACCCCCGAGGAGCGCGCCAGGGTCGTCGAGACCGCCGTCGCCGCGGTCGGCGGCGAGCGGGTGATGCCCGGGGTCGCCGCCTACGGCGCGGCGGAGGCCCGGCGCTGGACCGAGCAGGCGGGCGAGGCGGGCTGCGGGGCGGTGATGCTGCTGCCGCCCAACGCCTACCGCGCCGACGAGCGTGCGGTGCTCGCCCACTACGCCGAGGTCGCCCGGGCGGGCCTGCCGGTGGTGGCGTACAACAACCCGGTCGACACCAAGGTCGACCTAGTTCCCGAACTGCTCGCGAGGCTGCACGGGGAAGGGCATGTGCAGGGCGTGAAGGAGTTCTCCGGTGACGTCCGGCGCGCCTACCGCATCGCCGAACTCGCCCCGGAGCTGGACCTGCTGATCGGCGCCGACGACGTCGCGCTGGAGCTGACGATCGCGGGCGCCAAGGGGTGGGTGGCCGGGTACCCGAACGCGCTGCCGAGGGCCTCGGCCGAGCTGTACCGGGCGGCGGTGTCGGGCGACCTGGAGACCGCGCTGCCGCTGTACCGGCAGCTGCATCCGCTGCTGCGCTGGGACTCGCGCGTCGAGTTCGTGCAGGCCATCAAGTTGTCGATGGACATCGCCGGACGGTACGGCGGCCCCTGCCGTCCCCCGCGGGTGCCGCTGGCGCCGGAGCAGGAGGCCGCCGTGCGGGCGGCGACGGAGAAGGCCCTCGCCGCGGGCCTCGGGTAAGCGAACTCGGCGGGAACGGGCCTCGGGCAAGCGGGCTTGGTGGAAACGAACCTCGGGCAAGCGGCCTCGGCGGAAACGGACCTCGGGCAAGCGGCCTCGGCGGAAACGGACCTCGGGCAAGCGGCCTCGGTGGAAACAAACCGCGGGCAAGCAGCCTCGGCGGAAACAGACCGCGGCGGAAACGGACCTTCGGACAAGGAGAACCGGCCATGCGCAGCAGACTCGTCCTGCACGCCGTCGACTCGCACACGGAGGGCATGCCCACCCGCGTGATCACCGGCGGCATCGGCACCGTACCCGGCGCGACCATGAACGAGCGGCGGCTGTACTTCCGTGAACACCGCGACGACATGCGGCAGTTGCTGATGAACGAGCCGCGCGGGCACGCCGCGATGAGCGGCGCGGTCCTCCAGCCGCCCACCCGCCCCGACTGCGACTGGGGCGTCGTCTTCATCGAGGTCTCCGGCTGTCTGCCGATGTGCGGGCACGGCACCATCGGCGTGGCGACCGTGCTCGTGGAGACCGGGATGGTCGAGGTCACCGAGCCGGTCACCACCATCCGTCTGGACACCCCCGCCGGTCTCGTGGTCGCCGAGGTGGCCGTCGAGGGCGGCGCGGCCAGGAACGTCACCCTGCGCAACGTGCCGTCCTTCGCCGTGGGCCTCGACCGCAAGGCCACCCTCGCCGACGGGCGCACGGTGACCTACGACCTGGCCTACGGCGGGAACTTCTACGCGATCCTGCCGCTGGCGGAGTTCGGCCTGCCGTTCGAGCGGGCCCGCAAGGACGACATCCTCACGGCGGGCCTGGCGCTCATGGATGCCGTCAACGCCGAGGCGGAGCCGGTCCACCCCGAGGACCCGTCGATCCACGGTCTGCACCATGTCCACCTGCTCGCCCCGGACGCCACCGCCCGGCACTCGCGGCACGCGATGGCGATCCACCCCGGCTGGTTCGACCGCTCCCCCTGCGGTACGGGCACCAGCGCGCGCATGGCGCAACTGCACGCCCGCGGTGAACTGCCGCTGCGCACCGAGTTCGTCAACGAGTCCTTCATCGGCACCCACTTCACGGGCCGCCTGCTCGGCACGACGGAGGTGGCCGGGCTCCCGGCGGTGCTGCCGAGCTTCACCGGGCGGGCGTGGATCACGGGCACGGCCCAGTACCTGCTGGATCCGGAGGACCCGTTCCCGGCCGGATTCGTGCTGTGAGGAAACATGTCAGGCACCACGTCGTACGGAAACCGAGGAGCCACCCCATGACGGCGCCGCCCCCCAGCCTCCCCGCGCTCGGCGGCCGAAGGAGCAGCTACCGCGAGCGGGTCGCCGACGCCCTGCGGGCCGCGCTCGTCGCCGGTGAGCTGCGCACCGGAGAGGTCTACTCGGCGCCCGCGCTCGCCGCCCGCTTCGGGGTCTCCGCGACGCCGGTGCGCGAGGCGATGCTGGATCTGGCCAAGGAGGGCCTGGTCGACACGGTCCCCAACAAGGGCTTCCGGGTCACCGCGGTCTCGGAGAGGCAGCTCGACGAGTACACACAGGTGCGTGCGCTGATCGAGATCCCCACCACGGCCCTGCTGGCCCGCACCGCGGACCCGGTGGCGCTGGCGGCGCTGCGACCGGTGGCCGAGGAGATCGTCACCGCCGCCGCGGCCGGCGACCTGATCGCCTACGTCGAGGCCGACCAGCGCTTCCATCTCGGGCTGCTGGCCCTCGCGGGCAACGAGCACCTCGTCGAGGTGGTCCGCGACCTGCGCCGCCGCGCCCGCCTCTACGGCCTGACCGCGCTGGCCGAACAGGGGCGCCTGCGGGCTTCGGCCGAGGAGCACCTGGAACTCCTCGACGCGCTCCTCGCCCGTGACGAGCGGTCGGTCCACGCCGTGATGACCCGCCATCTGAGCCATGTCCGGGGCCTGTGGGCGGCTCCTGACCCGGCGGCACACCGGCCGGCCGCCGTCGAGGACGGGGCGGACCCGGCCACGCCACCCGGGTGAACGGCGTCACACCGCCGCGTAGTACGGAATCCGTCACCTCATCAAGGCTCACCCGGAGAGTGCAAGGTCACAGCCGTGCCCTCTGCTGCTCCTTTGTTCAACTGGCCTAGCATCCGAGCATGACGGTCCTGCCCGACGACGGGCTTTCCCTGGCCGCCGAGTTCTCCGACGCTACCCGTGAGCAGTGGCAACGCCTTGTGGCGGGCGTACTGCGCAAGTCGGGCAAGGACGTCGAGGGCGCGGCCGCCGAGGACGCCCTGGCCACCACGCTGGAGGACGGACTCCGTGTCCGCCCGCTGTACACCGCCCGCGACTCCGCGCCCGAGCCCGGCCTCCCCGGATTCGCGCCCTTCGTACGCGGCGCCCGAGCCGAGGGGAACACCCTCGGCGGCTGGGACGTGCGGCAGCGGCACGCCACCGCCGAGGGCGGCTCGGTGCTGGCGGACCTGGAGAACGGCGTCACCTCCCTCTGGCTGGTGACCGGCGAAGGCGGCATCCCGGTGCCCTCGCTCGGCCCGGTCCTCGACGGCGTCTACCTCGACCTGGCGCCCGTCGTCCTCGACGCGGGACGCGATGTCGAGGACGCGGCGCGGGAGTTGCTGCGGCTGTACGAGGAGCGGGGCGTCGCCCCCGAGGCGGCGCGCGGCAACCTGGGCGCCGACCCGCTCGGATACGAGGCCCGTACGGGACAGACGTACGGCTTCCCGGTCGTGGCCGGACTCGCGCGGCGCTGCGCCGAGGAGTACCCGGGGCTGCGGGCGCTCACCGTGGACGCGCTGCCGTACCACGAGGCCGGCGGCTCGGCCGCGCAGGAACTGGGCTGCTCGCTGGCGACCGGTGTCACGTACCTGCGGGAGCTGACCGAGGCCGGTCTGAGTATCGAGCAGGCGTGCGGGCAGCTGGAGTTCCGGTACGCGGCCACCGCCGACCAGTTCCTGACGATCGCGAAGCTGCGCGCCGCGCGCAGGCTGTGGGCGCGGGTCGCCGAGGTGTGCGGCGGTCCGGGAGCCCAGACCCAGCACGTCGTGACCTCGCCGGTGATGATGACGCGTCGCGACCCGTGGGTGAACATGCTGCGCACCACGGTGGCCACGCTGGCGGCCGGCGTCGGGGGCGCCGACGCCGTGACCGTGCTGCCGTTCGACCACTCGCTCGGTCTGCCGGACGCGTTCGCACGCCGTGTCGCCCGCAACACCTCCACGATCCTGATCGAGGAGTCGCATCTGTCCCGGGTGATCGACCCGGCGGGCGGTTCCTGGTACGTGGAGCGGCTGACCGACGAACTCGCCCACGCGGGGTGGGAGTTCTTCCGCGACATCGAGCGCGGGGGCGGCCAGGCCGCCGCACTGCGCTCCGGGGCGGTCCGCGAGCGGCTGGCGGAGACCTGGGCCGCCCGGAGCGCGAAGCTCGCCAAGCGGCGTGAACCCGTCACCGGGGTCAGCGAGTTCCCGCACCTGGCCGAGAAGCCGGTGGTCCGCGAACCGGCCCCCGAACCGCCCGCCGGCGGCCTCCCGCGCGTGCGCCGCGACGACGCGTACGAGGCGCTGCGCTCCCGTTCCGACGCCCACCTCGCCGCGACGGGCTCCCGCCCCCGCGTCTACCTGGCCACCCTCGGCCCGGCCGTCGCCCACACCGCGCGCGCCACCTTCGCCGCGAACCTCTTCCAGGCGGGCGGCATCGAGCCCGTCACGGAGGGCACGTTCGAGGAGAGCGGGGCGAGCGAGGCCTGCCTCTGCTCCAGCGACGAGCTCTACGCCGAGCAGGCCGAGGCCCGCGCCCGGGAACTGACGGCGGCGGGCGCCACGCAGGTGTCCCTCGCCGGACGGCCGGGACAGTACGCGGGTGTCGGCAGTTTTGTCTTCGCGGGCTGCGACGCGATCGCCGTGCTCACCGCGACCCTCGACCGGATGGGAGTGTCCTGATGTCCTTCCCCGACTTCTCCGGGATCGAGCTGGGGACCCCGTCGGCCGACGGCGCCGCCGACGAGTGGCGCACGGCGGTGAAGAAGGCGGCGAGCGGTGACGACCTGCTCTGGGAGACCCCGGAGGGCATCGCCGTCAAGCCGCTCTACACCGGGCAGGACCTGGAGGGCCTGGACTTCCTGGACACCTACCCGGGCATCGCGCCGTATCTGCGCGGCCCGTACCCGACGATGTACGTCAACCAGCCCTGGACCATCCGTCAGTACGCGGGCTTCTCCACCGCCGAGGAGTCCAACGCCTTCTACCGGCGCAATCTGGCGGCCGGTCAGAAGGGCCTGTCCGTCGCCTTCGACCTGCCCACGCACCGCGGCTACGACAGCGACCACCCGCGCGTGACCGGTGACGTCGGCATGGCGGGCGTGGCGATCGACTCGATCTACGACATGCGCCGGCTCTTCGACGGCATCCCGCTGGACCGGATGACCGTGTCGATGACGATGAACGGCGCGGTGCTGCCGGTGCTGGCCCTCTACATCGTGGCCGCCGAGGAGCAGGGCGTACCGGCCGAGAAACTCGCGGGGACCATCCAGAACGACATCCTCAAGGAGTTCATGGTCCGCAACACCTACATCTATCCGCCGAAGCCGTCGATGCGGATCATCTCCGACATCTTCGCCTTCACCTCGCAGCGGATGCCCCGCTACAACTCCATCTCCATCTCCGGCTACCACATCCAGGAGGCGGGCGCGACGGCCGACCTGGAGCTGGCCTACACCCTCGCGGACGGCGTCGAGTACATCCGCGCGGGTCGTGAAGCGGGCCTGGACGTCGACGCGTTCGCACCGCGGCTGTCGTTCTTCTGGGCGATCGGGATGAACTTCTTCATGGAGGTCGCCAAGCTGCGCGCGGCCCGCCTGCTGTGGGCGAGGCTGGTGCGGCAGTTCGATCCGCAGAACAGCAAGTCCCTCTCCCTGCGCACGCATTCGCAGACCTCCGGCTGGTCGCTGACCGCCCAGGACGTGTTCAACAACGTCACGCGTACCTGCGTGGAGGCGATGGCCGCCACGCAGGGCCACACCCAGTCGCTGCACACCAACGCGCTCGACGAGGCCCTCGCGCTGCCCACCGACTTCTCGGCGCGCATCGCCCGCAACACGCAGCTGCTCATCCAGCAGGAGTCCGGCACCACCCGCGTCATCGACCCGTGGGGCGGCAGCGCCTACGTCGAGAAGCTGACGTACGACCTCGCGCGCCGCGCCTGGCAGCACATCCAGGAGGTCGAGCAGGCGGGCGGCATGGCGCAGGCCATCGACGCCGGCATCCCGAAGCTGCGCGTGGAGGAGGCGGCGGCCCGCACGCAGGCCCGCATCGACTCCGGCCGGCAGCCGGTGATCGGCGTCAACAAGTACCGGGTCGAGACCGACGAGCAGATCGAGGTGCTCAAGGTCGACAACTCCTCGGTGCGCGCCCAGCAGATCGAGAAACTGCGCCGACTGCGCGCGGAGCGTGACGAGAGGGCCTGCCGGGACGCGCTGGACGCGCTGACCCGCGCCGCGGGCGGCGACGGCAACCTGCTGGAGCTGGCCGTGCGCGCGGCCCGCGCCAAGGCGACCGTCGGCGAGATCTCGGACGCCCTGGAGAAGGTGTACGGGCGGCACGCGAGTCAGATCCGTACGATCTCCGGCGTGTACCGCAACGAAGCCGGCGAGTCCCCGACCATCGACCGCACCCGCGTCCTCGTCGACGCCTTCGCGCAGGCGGAGGGCCGCCGCCCGCGCATCCTGGTCGCCAAGATGGGCCAGGACGGCCACGACCGCGGCCAGAAGGTGATCTCCACCGCCTTCGCGGACCTCGGCTTCGACGTCGACGTCGGCCCGCTGTTCCAGACGCCCGCCGAGGTCGCCCGCCAGGCGGTCGAGGCGGACGTGCACGTCGTCGGGGTGTCCTCCCTGGCGGCCGGGCACCTCACCCTCGTACCGGCCCTGCGCGAGCAGCTGGCCGAGGAGGGCCGCGAGGACATCATGATCATCGTCGGCGGGGTGATCCCGCCGCAGGACGTGCCGACCCTGCTGGAGATGGGCGCCGCGGCCGTGTTCCCGCCCGGGACGGTGATCCCGGACGCGGCCCACGACCTGGTGGAGCGGCTGGCCGCCGGTCTCGGGCACGAACTGTGACCGACGTCGACGCGTATGTGAAGGGTGTGCTCGACGGGAAGCGGGCGGTCGTGGCACGCGCGATCACGCTCGTCGAGTCCACCCGCCCGCAGCACCGGGAGGCGGCCCAGCGGCTGCTGACCGAGCTGCTGCCGCACAGCGGGAAGGCGCGGCGGATCGGCGTCAGCGGGGTGCCGGGGGTCGGCAAGTCGACGTTCATCGACGCGTTCGGCACGATGCTCACCGGCCTCGGCCACCGGGTCGCCGTGCTCGCCGTCGACCCGTCGTCGAGCCGGACCGGCGGTTCCATCCTCGGCGACAAGACGCGGATGGAACGGCTGGCCGTGGACCCCGCGGCCTTCGTGCGCCCCTCCCCCACGGCGGGCACCCTCGGCGGCGTCACCAAGGCGACCCGGGAGTCGATCGTGGTGATGGAGGCGGCCGGCTACGACGTGGTGCTCGTCGAGACCGTCGGCGTGGGTCAGTCCGAGACCGCCGTCGCCGACATGGTCGACTCGTTCCTGCTGCTGACCCTCGCCCGCACCGGGGACCAGCTGCAGGGCATCAAGAAGGGCGTCCTGGAGCTGGCCGACGTGCTCGCCGTCAACAAGGCGGACGGCCCGCACGAGCGTGACGCCCGGTCGGCCGCCCGTGAGCTGTCGGGCGCCCTGCGGCTGATGCACGGCAAGGACGCCTTCTGGACACCGCCCGTACTGCACTGCAGCGCCCGCGAGTCGACCGGTCTGGACACCGTCTGGGAGCGCCTCGAAGCGCACCGCTCACTGCTGGGGACCACCGGCCGGCTGACCGCCAAACGCCGTGACCAGCAGGTCGACTGGACCTGGACGATGGTCCGTGACGAACTGCTGGACCGGCTGCACGCCCACCCGGCCGTACGCGCGCTCGCCCCGGACCTGGAGCGTCAGGTCCGCGACGGCGAGGTGACGGCGACCATGGCCGCGGAACGGCTCCTCGGGGCGTTCACGGAGAAGGACGACCGGCCGGCGGGCTGACCCGCTCAGGCCCCCGGGCCCTCCGGATCCGCCGGCGGCTCGGTGGGCGAGGGGGCGGGCGGGCCGAAGAGCACGGCCCTGGCCACGGGCGGGGCGAACAGGGTGGTGACGGGCGCGGACAGAGTCAGCACGGAGCGGAACGCGCGCCCCACGGAAGGGTCGCCGGGGGCTCGCTCCTGGACCCGGCCCAGGTACCAGCCGGCGACGCGGTCCGCGGGCCCGCCCGCCACCGCGTTGCCGACGGCGCCCGGCATCGCGCGGTCCGCCCCGGCGGAGATGTCCCACGCCTGCCGGGACGCCGCAAGGAGCGCCCGGTGCACGCGCCGCGTCGTGGGCGTCAGCCGCGGATCGGACAGCGCGTCGCGCAGGGCCACCGCACTCATCGCGGCGACGGCCATGCCCTGCCCGTAGATCGGGTTGAAGGTGCACAGGGCGTCGCCGGTCGCGAGGAATCCGGCCGGACGTCGTCCCGGCAGGTCGTAGCGGCGGCGGACGTTCGCGGTCCGCCGGTAGCCGAAGGCCGGGGAGAGCGGCTCGGCGTCGTCCAGCCACCGGTGCAGGAGGGGATGCGGAAGCCTCTTGGTGTACGTCACGAACTCGTGCTCCCCCGTGGGCGGTTCGTCGCCGCGCAGCCCCGAGACGATGACCAGGTGACTGCCGTCCTCCAGGGGCAGCGCACCGCCGGCGTGGACCTGGTCGGGCGCGGGATAGACGTAGTAGCCGAGGGTCTCGCCGTCGAGGACGCCGCTCTTGCCGCGGTAGACGCGGGAGGCGTAGGCGAGCCCGGTGTCGATGGTCTCCTCGGACGGGGCCTCGGCGCCGATCGCCGCGAGCCACTGCCCGGCCTTGGTGCCACTGCCGGACGCGTCGACGACGAGGTCCGCCTCCAGGGGCCGGGGCTCCGCGCGGGCGTCACCGGAGCGGTCCCGCAGCAGCACGCCGCCCACGCGCCGGGCGTCGCCGAGGAGCCCGACGGCCTCGGCCCCCTCCACCACGCTGATCACCGGATTGGCGAGAACCCGTCCCCGTACGAGCTCCTCCAGCTGCGCGCGGGACCCGGTGTAGATGTGAGTCGTCGCGGGCGAGCGGCGGAACCAGCGGCCGTCCTGCCACAGCACCAGGTCGGACGGCATGCCCACGCGCGGCGCCCCCGCCGCCCGCAGCTCCGCCAGGAAGCCCGGCAGCAGGGACTCCAGGGCCATCTGCCCTCCCTCCAGGAGGACATGCGGATGCCGCCCCTGCGGTACGCCGGGCCGGGCCTTCGCGCCGTCCGGGAACCGGTCGCGCTCGACGACGGTCACCCGGTCGGCGTGCCCGGCCAGGACGTGCGCCGCGAGCAGCCCCGCGAGGCTCCCGCCCACGACGACCGCGTGCCGCCCGCCCGGACCGCCGTCACGGCGCGTCCCTCCTGAAGAGTCCACCGATCCGCTCACCTGGTCTCCCGTCATGAGAAGACACCAGTATCGCGCCCGGCAGGGCGGCTTGACCGAGTTCCGGCCGTTTTACGATTACCCGCGAATCCCCCGCCGGCCCTCGTCCGGCGTCAGCCGAGGACGCCGCCCGGAACGTGACGATCCCGCCCGGCGTCATCCGGAGGATGGCCGAGCGGGATCGGGAATCGCCTACGGGAGCCCCGGCGTGACACCGGAGCGCGCCGGTCCGGCTACGGCTGTTCGTCGTCCGGAGCCAGCCGCAGCGAGATGCTGTTGATGCAGTACCGCTGGTCCGTCGGCGTGGCATACCCCTCGCCGTCGAACACGTGTCCGAGATGCGACCCGCAGCGCGCACAGAGCACCTCGGTGCGCACCATGCCGTGCGAGCGGTCCTGCACGAGCTGCACCGCGTCGCTGTCCTTGGGGTCGTAGAAGGACGGCCAGCCGCAGTGCGACTCGAACTTGGTGGTGGAGGTGAACAGCTCGGCATCGCAGGCGCGGCACGAGTACACGCCCTTGGTCTTGGTGTCGGTGTACTCACCGGTGAACGCTGGTTCCGTCGCGGCCTGGCGCAGCACGGCGTACTCGGCCGGCGTCAGTTCCACGCGCCACTGCTCGTCCGGCTTCTCGACGTCGTACGACATGGGTGTTTCAGCCCCTTACTTCGACAGGCGGTCCAAGATGCGCGGTCCGAGGTCGGTGACGTCGCCCGCGCCCATGGTGAGAACCAGATCGCCCCTACCGGACATTCCCGCCACCACCTCGGGCACCTCGTCCTTGTCGTGCACGGCCGTCACGACGGCGCCCGCGGCCCGGGCCGCCTCGATGATCAGCTCGCTGGTGACACCCGGGACCGGGTCCTCACGGGCCGGGTAGATGTCCAGCACCACGGAGGCGTCCGCGAGGGTCAGGGCCTGGCCCATCTCCTTGCCCAGCTCCTGCGTGCGCGAGAACAGGTGCGGCTGGAAGACCACCAGGATCCGCGCGTCGCCGGCCGCCGCCCGCATGGCCTCCAGGTCCGCGGTCATCTCGGTCGGGTGGTGCGCGTAGGAGTCGATCACCTGCACACCGGCGGCCTCGCCCTTCAGCTGCAGGCGTCGCTTCACCCCGGTGTAGGCGGCCAGCGCGGGCGCCAGCTCCGCCGCCGGGATGCCGAGGGCGACGCCGGCTACAAGGGCGGCGACCGCGTTGTGGGCGTAGTGCCGGCCGGGCACGGAGACCGCGAAGGTCAGCTCCCGGCCCTCCAGCAGGACGGTGACCTCGCTCTTCAGGCCCTGCGGCACGACCGACAGCACCCGTACGTCGGCGTCGTCCGCCGAGCCGTACGTCACGACGTTCACGCCCGATGCCGCGACCCGCCGGGTCAGCTCCCGCGCGCCCTCCTGGTCCGCGGAGACCACCAGCGTGCCGCCGGGCACGATCCGGCCGGCGAAGGTGTCGAAGGACTCGTGGATCTCGTCCATCGACGCGTAGTTGGCGTGGTGGTCGAGCTCGACGTTGAGCACGATCGCGACCTCGGGCGCGTACTTGTGGAAGCTGCGGTCGCTTTCGTCCGCCTCGGCGACGAAGATGTCGCCGTCGCCGTGCAGCGCGTTGGAGCCGGGCGCGTCCAGGTCCCCGCCGATCGCGTACGACGGCCGCAGCCCGAGCGCGGACAGGGAGACGGCCAGCATGGAGGTGGTCGTGGTCTTGCCGTGCGTTCCGGCGACGGCGATCGGCCGCAGGCCGTCCATCAGGGCCGCGAGCGCGTCGGACCGGTGCACCACCGGGACGCCCAGTTCGGCCGCGCGGGCCAGCTCCGGGTTGTCGGACCGGATCGCGGACGACACCACGACACAGCTGGCGTCGTCGGCGAGGTGTGCCGCCGCGTGCCCGATGTGCACGGTGGCGCCCAGTGCACGCAGCGCCGCGACGGTCTCGGACTCCTTGGCGTCGCTGCCGGCCACCTTGGCCCCCCGCTGCGCCAGAATCTTGGCGATACCGGACATTCCCGCCCCACCGATGCCGATGAAGTGCGGTCGGTCCATGGCGGCAGGAAGGCCGGGTGCCATGTGCGTTCTCCCAAGATCTGGAACGAGGTCGGCGCGCCCCGGCGGGGAGGCGCGGGCCCAGCCTATTCCGTCCGGCACGGGATGCCCCGCAAGGGGCGTCGGCCGCACGCCCGGGGCGCCGGGAACCGCGCGGGCCGGCCACGGCCGACCCGCGCGCCGGCCTCCGGGACAGCCGCCCTACGCCTTGCTGTGCGAGAACAGCTTCAGCACCGGCACCCCCACCTTGTGCCGGGCCCGGGAGGCCCAGTCACGGTGGAAGAACTCCTCCACGTAGTGGGGATCCGTCAGCACGATCACCTCGTCGGCCCCGACCTCCTCCACCACGCTCTTGAGCGCTTCCAGCGGATGGTCGTCGACGAACCGGCCCTCCGCCGAACTGCCGGAGGCTCTCAGCGCCTGCAGGGACACGTTCAGCGCCCGCTGACCCTCGCTCTTGGCCGCCTCGCCCTCCGGCGTCTCCCCTTCGCGCGCCGCCTCGTCGAGTTCCCCCAGCGCGAGGTCGTCGATGGCGCGCAGCAGCCGGTCCGCCTGTTCGCCGCGCGGCTGGAGCAGCACATGGAAGGTGACCGGTTCGTCCCCGTGCAGGGTGGTGACGAACTCCACGTCGGCGGACGTCAGGGCCTTCTCGATCATCAAAACGCTTGTGAACACCAGGCGCCCCTTCTCCTCGGAGAGCCGGTGGGCCCTCCGTCCTCCGTCGGCCTTGCGGCCCTGAGGAAACCATCCTGCCCCGTGATCGCACGGGTAGTGCGAGTCCTAGTGTGCCCGTCGAGAGTCAAGCGGAACGGAATGTTCCGCAGATCTCATGACCGACGGTAACGGGTGAAGAGAAAACCGGCCTCTTCCAGCAAGGACGCCAGTTCGAACCGCTGCGGGACCGCCACGGCGGGCCCTCCGGCGATCCGCTGCGCACCCCCGGCCGAGAGCATCGGGGAGACGGTCAGGCACAGCTCGTCGAGCACCCCCGCCGCCACCAGCTGCCCCAGCAGCCGCGGCCCGCCCTCGGTGAGCAGCCGGGTGTGGCCGAGCCCGGCGAGCGCCCGTACGGCCCGTGCGGGCTCCACGCTGGCGCCGTCCCCGGCGATCACCACCCGCGCGCCGGCCTTCCCGGCGGCGGCCACCCGGTCGGGGGCGGCCGCCGCGCCCGTGAGGATCAGCGTGGGCACCAGGGGCGAGGTGAACAGGGGCAGCGAGAAGTCGAGGTCCAGGCCCGCGCTGACGACCGCGATCGCGGGTACGGGCGCCTGCCCCGCCGCCTCGCGCGCCGCCGTGAACTCCGCACGCGCGCGTGCCGGGCGGTACCCCTCCTGGCGGACGGTCTCCGCACCGACCAGCACGACGTCCGCGAGCGCCCGCAGCGTGCCGAAGATCCGCATGTCGGTCGCGTTGGAGAGGGGCTGCGACTTCCCGTCGTGCTGGGCGGCTCCGTCGAGCGTGGAGACCATGTTGGCCCGCAGCCAGGCGACCGGCTCTCCCGGCTCGGCCCCCGGCTCGGGGTAGGCGTAGGCCCGCGCCAGCTCCGCGAGATCCCACTCGCGGTCGGCCCGGTCCGCTGTCGCGTCGGTCACAGGGTCGGTCACGGGAAAGAGGCGTCGCATGCGGTGCAGTGTTCCACGCGGACGGCGAACCGTCCGGGGCGCCAGGACGACCCTTTGGCGCCGCGTCGGCCGAGGTCCGCCCCGTCGCGACGCCCGGCGCGCCGCGAGGACGTTCCGGACCCCGCTCCTCACGGGCAAACCTTGGCTGACGCGGCACTAGCATGGGTAAGCGTGTCCTCCTCCCCCGCCGCCGGCCGAAGCCCGATAGCCGCCGAAGCCGCCCCCCTCTCCCTCTGCACGCGAGAGCCGCACGTCCCCGCGGACCGCCTGGTGGCCGAGATGGTGCCTCCGCCCCGCTTCGACTCGGTGCGCTTCAGCACATACGTCCCGGACCCGGACCGGCCGAGCCAGACCGAGGCGGTAGGGGTCCTGGAGGGCTTCGCGGCCGGCCTCGGCGCGGCGCCGGACTCCGGCAGGCGGGGATTCCTCGGTCTCGGCAGGAACAAGGCGCCGAAGGCCCCCGCCGGGCCCCGCGGTGTCTACCTCGACGGCGGCTACGGCGTGGGCAAGACCCACCTCCTCGCCTCCCTCTGGCACGCGACCCCCGCCGAACCCGCCCGCAAGGCGTTCGGCACGTTCGTGGAGCTGACCAACCTGGTCGGCGCCCTCGGCTTCCAGCAGACCGTCCGGACGCTCTCCGGCCACCGCCTGCTGTGCATCGACGAGTTCGAGCTGGACGACCCCGGCGACACCGTCCTCGTCTCCACCCTGCTCGGCAAGCTGGTCGACGCGGGCGTCGCGCTCGCCGCCACCTCGAACACCCTGCCGGGCAAGCTCGGTGAGGGCAGATTCGCGGCGGCCGACTTCCTGCGCGAGATCCAGGGCCTGTCCGCACACTTCCGCGCCGTGCGCATCGACGGCGAGGACTACCGCCACCGCGGCCTGCCGCAGGCGCCCGCACCCTTCACCGACGAGCAGGTGACCCGGGCGGCGCAGGCCACCGAGCGGGCCTCCCTCGACGCGTTCCCGCGGCTGCTCGACCACCTCGCCCGCGTCCACCCGAGCCGGTACGGCGCGCTGACGGACGGCCTCACGGCGGTATGTCTGACGGACGTGCGGCCCGTACCCGACCAGTCGACGGCGCTACGGCTCGTGGTGCTCGCGGACCGGCTCTACGACCGCGAAGTGCCCGTACTGGCCTCGGGGTTGCCCTTCGACCAGCTGTTCGGCGAGGAGATGCTGAAGGGCGGCTACCGCAAGAAGTACTTCCGGGCCATCTCGCGGCTCACGGCGCTGGCGCGGGACGCCCAGCGACTCACCGAGGGCCGGTGACGCCACGCCGTCGCGGGCGTCCGAGGGACGGATCACGCCAGCTCAACCTCATTTTTGAGGCTCTCTTCGGCTCGGAACGCCAAGTTGACCCTGCAAACAACTTTGCAGGGTTAATGTCTTTCTTGACCAGCTGTTGACCAACCGTTGGTGCGTGCTAGAGGTGTGACCGACCGGAGGGAGGCTCATGTTCCGAGGCAGGACGGTCCGGACCATGTTCACGGCCCCCGCGGCGGCCCTGTGGGCCCCTCCGCTCTTCGCTCCTTCCCCCGCGTTCGCAGCCGTGCACACGGCCCGTCAAGTCGAGGCCAAGGGTCGGCGCGGGGCGACGCGCTCCGGTGAGCGCATACGCGAGGGGGCCGCAGCCGACGCGGTTGTGCCCCGTGCCGCGTACGACCAGGTGTCGAGAGCCTCGACCGCCCGCTCTTCGAGAACGTTCCAGGTCCTCGGCCACTGAGGTCGCCCGCCGAAGTCGGCCACCGAGAACGGCCGTCGAGGTCGACCGCCGCAAGCGCCCACCCGGAGCGGAGCGGTCCCCCACACCCCCTGTCATGCACGTCCGACGCGCCCCCACCGCGCGCCAGGAGGAATCACCACGTCATGCAGCCCCTCATCGACAACGCCCGCACACACGGACAGCGCCCCGAGGAATTCGCCCAGCTGGCTCAGGGACAGTCCCCGGACGTCCTGTTCATCACCTGCTCCGACTCCAGGGTCGTTCCCGCCCTGATCACCGGCGCCCGCCCCGGACAGCTGTTCGAGCTGCGCACCGCGGGCAACATCGTTCCCCCGTACACCTCCGACCGCCCCACCGGTGAGGCGGCCACCATCGAGTACGCGGTGGAGGTGCTCGGCGTCCGGGACGTCGTGGTCTGCGGCCACTCGCACTGCGGAGCCGTCGGCGCGCTGGTGCGCGGCGACGACCTCGACGCCGTGCCGGCCGTGCGGGACTGGCTCGCGCACGCAGCCGACCGGCCCGAGGCCGCCGATCCGGCGGACCCGGCGGTCGCCGAGGCGGTGCGGGGCCACGTCCTCGCCCAGCTCTCCCGGCTGCGCTCGTACCCGTGCGTCGAACAGCGGCTGGCGGACGGCCGGCTGCGGCTGCGCGGCTGGTACTACGAGGTGCACACCGGCGTCGTGCGTGAACACCGCGTCGGATCCGGGACGTTCGAGTCGTTGTGAGTCCCGCCATGGCCAGGTACCCGTACCTCAGGCAGGACTTCGCGGCCTCCGTCGTCGTCTTCCTCGTCGCCGTGCCGCTGTGCGTCGGCGTGGCCGTCGCCTCCGGCGCCCCGGCCGAACTCGGCCTGGTCACCGGGATCGTCGGCGGCATCGTCACCGGTCTGCTGCCCGGCAGCAGCCTCCAGGTGTCCGGCCCGGCGGCGGGCATGACCGTGCTGGTCCACGAGGCGGTCGTCGAGTTCGGGCTGCCCGTGCTCGGGGTGCTCGTCCTCGCGGCCGGTCTGCTCCAGCTCGCGATGGGCGCCCTGCGGCTGGGGCGCTGGTTCCGGGCGATCTCGGTCTCGGTCGTCGAGGGCATGCTGGCCGGCATCGGTCTCGTGATCATCGCGGGACAGTTGTACGCGGCGGGCGGCACGAGGGCCCCCACGTCCGGCATCGACAAGATCGTCGGGCTGCCGGAGGCGGTCGTCGCGGCCGTCGGCAGCACCACGGCGCTGGCCTCCGTGGCGATGGGAGCGGCGACCATCGCCGTCATCGTGGTGTGGCGGCGGATGCCGGAGAAGCTGCGCGCGGTGCCCGGCGCCCTCGCGGCGGTGGCCCTGGCCACGCTGGCCACCGCCGCCTTCGGCCTCCCGGTCGACACCGTCGAGGTGAACGGCCTGATCGACTCGATCCATCCGCCCGGGGCTGGCGCCTTCGCCGAGCTGGCGAGCCCTGCGGTCATCGGCACCGTCCTGGCCTTCACACTGATCGCCTCCGCGGAGAGCCTGTTCAGCGCGGCGGCCGTGGACCGGCTGCACGACGGTCCGCGCACCCGCTACGACAAGGAACTGATGGCCCAGGGCGCCGGCAACACGGTCTGCG
Organism: Streptomyces sp. NPDC002309; assembly: GCF_053593375.1. Lineage (NCBI taxonomy): Bacteria > Bacillati > Actinomycetota > Actinomycetes > Kitasatosporales > Streptomycetaceae > Streptomyces > Streptomyces sp. NPDC002309. The sequence goes on from NZ_JBSFCI010000010.1 coordinate 110,841, forward strand.
GCGTGCTCGGCGCCCTGCCGATGACCGCGGTCATCGTGCGCAGCTCCGCCAATGTCCAGGCGGGCGCGCGGACCAAGGCGTCGCGGGTGCTGCACGGCGTCTGGCTGCTGCTGTTCGCCACCCTGCTGCCCTCGGTGCTGGCACTGATCCCGCTGCCCGCGCTGGCGGGCATCCTGGTCCACGCGGGCTGGAAGCTGATCCCGTTCCGGCAGCTCGTGACGCTGTGGCGCGACCATCGGGGCGAGGCGCTGATCCTCGTCGCCACCGCGATCGCCATCGTCGGCGTGAACATGTTCGAGGGCGTCCTGATCGGTCTCGCCCTGTCGGTCGTCAAGACCGCCTGGGAGGCCTCGCACGTGAAGCTGGAGGTCATGGACAAGGGTGCCGGGCCGGTCCAGGCGCACCTGTCGGGCAACGCGACCTTCCTGCGGCTGCCCAAGATCCTCGACAGCCTGGAGTCCCTCCCCCAGGACCGTCCCGTCGAGCTGGACCTGTCCGGACTCCACCACCTCGACCACGCCTGCCGTACGGCGCTGGAGAGCTGGGCCGAACGGCACAGCGCATCGGGCACGGACCCGGTGAAGGTGACCATACCCTGACCGGCTCGGCGACCCCGGTGTCCGGTCCGGAGCCCCCGTGGCCCCGGACCGGACACCGGGCATATCGTTACAGAAAGGGACGGAAGGGCCTCGGGCGAGGAGGTCGTCGATGCTCGAAGAAGTCCTGGTGGCCGCCGCGGCGGTCGGTTCCGCGGGGGCGGTGTACCTCGGGGCGGCGGCGCGGGTCGTCAAGCAGTACGAGCGCGGGGTGGTGCTGCGGCTGGGCCGCCTCAGGGGCCAGGTGCGGGCGCCCGGATTCACGCTGATCATCCCGTTCGTGGACCGGCTGCACAAGGTCAATATGCAGATCGTCACGATGCCCGTGCCGGCCCAGGAGGGCATCACCAGGGACAACGTGACCGTGCGCGTCGACGCCGTCGTGTACTTCAGGGTGGTCGATGCCGCGAGCGCGCTGATCAAGGTCGAGGACTACAAGTTCGCTGTCTCGCAGATGGCCCAGACCTCGCTGCGCTCGATCATCGGCAAGAGCGAGCTGGACGATCTGCTGTCCGACCGCGAGAAGCTCAACCAGGGGCTGGAGCTGATGATCGACAGTCCTGCCGTCGGCTGGGGCGTGCAGGTCGACCGGGTCGAGATCAAGGACGTGTCCCTGCCGGAGACGATGAAGCGCTCCATGGCCCGCCAGGCCGAGGCCGACCGCGAGCGCCGGGCCCGCGTCATCAACGCCGACGCCGAGTTCCAGGCGTCGAAGAAGCTAGCCGAGGCGGCCCAGCAGATGGAGGACACCCCGACGGCTCTCCAGTTGCGGCTGCTCCAGACGATCGTGGCGGTCGCCGCCGAGAAGAACTCGACGCTGGTGCTGCCCTTCCCGGTGGAGCTCCTCCGCTTCCTGGAGAGGCCGCCCCAGGCGACGGCCCACCCGCAGGAGCCCGCGCGGTCCGCCGGCGGACCGAACCTCCCGCAGCCCGACGAGACGGCACCCTTCACGCAGCCGCCCCACAACCCCGGCCGCACCCAGCCGCCCGCCGAGCACACGACCGTGCCCCTGCCGCCCGCCGAGCACACCACGCTGCCGCTGCCGCCCGACGGGACCGCTCCCCTCGCCGGACAGCCCGAGCCGCCGGGCGGGTGACGCGTCGGCCGCGTCGTGACCGAGGCCGAGATAAGGGTCATATTTTCATACGGTGATCACTTATGCGCGAAGAGTCATCACCGTCTGCGCCCTGGGCGCCGCCCTGGCCGCCTGCGGCACCGCCCCGGCGCCCCGGAGCGGCCCGCCGGCGGCTCCCTCGGCGCCCGCCTCCCCCGCGAGACCGCCCACCCTCGCCCCCGGCCCCACGGGCCTCACACCGGTGTTCACCAGCGGCCCGCGGACCGGCGCCAAGACCGTCGCGCTGACCTTCGACGCCGACATGACCGCCGACCAGGGGCCGCGCGCCGCCGACGGTGAGCACTTCGACAACCCCGAGCTCATCGCGACGCTGCGGGAGCTGAAGGTGCCGGCGACCGTGTTCATGACGGGCCGCTGGGCGGAGCAGTACCCGATCCAGGCGCGCGGCATCGGCAGCGACCCCCTGTTCGAGGTCGCCAACCACTCCTACAGCCACTACGCCTTCACGACCGACTGCTACGGCCTGCCGACCGTCGACGCGGCGCGGATGCGCTCGGAGGTGGAGCGGGCGTACGCGGCCTTCCGCCGAGCGGGGGTGCCGGACGCGAAGCCGTACTTCCGGTTCCCCGGGGGCTGCTACGACCAGCGGGCCCTGCGGGCACTGAGCGCCACCGGTGTGACGGCGGTGCAGTGGGACGTGGTGGGCGGCGACGCCTTCGCGACGGACGCGGACGCGGTGGCACGGCAGGTCCTGGAGGGGGTGCGGCCCGGGTCGGTCGTCGTGCTGCACTGCACGCGCAGCGCCGCCCCGGCGACCGAGCGGGCGGTCCGCACGATCGTCCCTGAGCTGCGCGGACAGGGATACCGGTTCGTGAGGGTGTCCGAGCTGATCGGGGCAGCGGCCGCTCAGGGACGTACGTGACCCCGCCCCGCCGGACCTGAGACCCGGTCTAGCCCGAGCAGGCCGTCCGCTGCGCCTCCAGCCACTCGCACTCGGGGCACATCGTGATCCCCTTGTAGGAGTCGGGATACTCGGTCGGCTTGCGGCACAGCACGCACTCCGCGTACGGCGGCCCCTCCGCCTTGGGCGGCCTGGTCGCGTCGATCAGGCAGTAGTCGTCGCTGTCACTCATACCTCCAGCGTATGCCCGCGGCGCCCGTCTCCCGGTGCCCGTCTCCCGGCCCCGGTCCCGGCCCCCGGCCCCCGTCTCCCAGTCCTGGCCCGCGGCTCCCGGCTCCGACCGGTTGTGCACACTGGACCGTGTGACTACGGAACCCACCACCAGCCCCTTCCGCTCCGATCCCGGCCCCCGCGACGCCGCGCCCCAGTTCGTGCTGCCGCTGGTCGCGCGCCTGGAGCGGGACGCCCCGCCCGCCCGGACCGACGCCCTGGAGACCGCCGCCCGCGCGGTGCTCGTCATGCTGAGCGACCCGCGGTCGCTGGGGGACGGCGAGTGGGCCGAGGCCGTACGGGACTGGCAGGACGCGCGGATCCGGAAGGTGGTACGGCGGGCCCGGGGCGCCGAGTGGCGCCGGGCCGAGGCGCTGCCCGGGATCACGGTGACCGGGAAGGCGGCCGAGGTGCGGGTGTTCCCGCCGGTCCCGCTGGACGCCTGGCCGAAGGACCTGGCGCGGCTCCAGGTCTCCGGGACGGACCTCGACGACCCGGAGTCGCCGGCCGCGACGGACGCGGGGGCGCCGGTGCTGTGGATGAACCCGGAGATCGACATGTCCGCGGGCAAGGCGATGGCCCAGGCCGGGCACGGCGCCCAACTCGCCTGGTGGGACCTGTCCGAGACCGAGCGCGCGGCCTGGCGGGACGCCGGGTTCCCGCTCGCCGTGCGGACCGCCCCGCGAGACCGCTGGCCCCATCTCGTCTCGTCCGGGCTGCCGTTGGTGCGGGACGCCGGGTTCACCGAGATCCCGGCGGGCAGCTGCACCGTCGTCGCCGACCACCCCGCACTACGCTGAACCGACCTTCGGCCACGGTTTCACGGATTCCTTGAACATCCGCGGCCCGTCCCGCGTATCTCCTGGCGCTGGCCCAGCGACTCGTGCACCAACGACCAGTTGGCGTTCTCCCAGGAGGCACCCCTTGCGGCGCATCAACAGTACGGCCCTCATCATGGCGGCGCTCGCCGCCACCGTCGGCGCGCTCGCCTTCCCGGTGTGGTCGTACGCCGACCGCTCCGGCACCGGCCAGGCGAACGTGGCCGCGGACACCGTCAACACCCAGTGGGGTCCGCTGACCGCGCTGGACCGCGAACTCATCGTGAAGGTGCGGCTCGCCGGTCTGTGGGAGCTGCCCGCGGGCCAGCAGGCGATGGAGCGCCCCGCCAGCGCGGCCGTCAAGGAGGCCGCCGACCACCTGATCGTCGGCCACACCGACCTCGACAAGCGGGTCCGGATCGTCGCCGCCCAGCTCGGCGTCGAACTGCCCAACCAGCCCACGGAGGAGCAGCAGGGCTGGCTCAACGAGATGACCGCGGCGAGCGGCGTGGAGTACGAGTACAAGTTCGCCAACCTGCTGCGCGCCGCGCACGGCAAGATCTTCCCGGTGATCGGCACGGTCCGGAACAGCACCCGCAACACGCTGGTCCGGCAGCTCGCGTCGGACGCCAACCAGACCGTCCTCGACCACATCACCGTGCTGGAGAAGACGGGCCGGGTCGACTTCGACGCCATCGCCGACGCGGCGGCGACCGGGGCGACCGCCCGCCCGAGCGGCCCGCCCGCCCCGGTCCCCGGCCAGATCGTGCCGTCGGCGCCGGCGGCCGAGGCGACCGGCGACGTCCAGACCACGTCCCAGCCGTCGCCGGGTGCACCGGGCACGGTCAACACCAAGCGGCCTGACCCGCAGGACACGGCGGGCGTCCTGCGGTGAGCCACGGGCAACCTCAAATGTTGCTCTGAAGGAGCGCACGGCAGGGTTCGGGCCCCGGGAGCGGGGCCATACCCCCTTCACGCCGGAGAACAGCGGTCCGTCGAAGGAGACGACACACGCATCCAGGTGCACGCGGACGGACGTGAAGGAGGGGGCCATGCAGCGACTGGGTACCGGAATCGGGTGGCGGCCGGAGATCGCGGACGCCGTGGAGCGCATGCCGGGCGTCGAATGGGTCGAGGCCGTCGCCGAGAACGTCTGCCCGGGTCACCTTCCGGACTCGCTCCTGCGGCTGCGCGAGCGGGGCGTGACCGTCGTCCCGCACGGTGTGTCCCTGGGCCTCGGCGACGCCGAACGGCCGGACCCCGGACGTCTCGCGGCGCTCGCCGAGCGGGCGGAGGTGCTCGGCTCGCCGCTGGTCACCGAGCACATCGCGTTCGTGCGGGCGGGCGGCCCGCTCACCGCGTCCCCGCGGCTGGAGGCCGGGCACCTGCTGCCCGTACCGCGCACCCGGGACGCCCTCGACGTGCTCTGCGCGAACATCCGTATCGCGCAGGAAGAGCTGCCGGTGCCGCTCGCCGTGGAGAACATCGCCGCGCTCGTCTCGTGGCCGGACGAGGAGTTGACGGAGGGGCAGTTCCTGTACGAGCTGGCCGATCGCACCGGTGTACGGCTCCTGATCGACGTGGCGAACCTGCACACCAACCACGTCAACCGGGGCGAGGACCCCGCGAAGGCACTGTCCGAACTCCCGCTGGAGGCCCTGGCCTATGTCCATGTCGCCGGCGGCTTCGCGCGCGACGGCGTCTGGCACGACAGTCACGCCCACCCGGTCCCCCGGCCGGTCCTCGACATCCTCACCGATCTCGCGTCCCGGGTCACCCCGCCCGGTGTCCTGCTGGAACGCGACGAGAACTTCCCGGCACCCGCCGAGCTGGAGGGGGAACTGACGGCGATACGAGGAGCGTTGGAGGAGGGGGCGCGCGCGAGGACGAAGACGCCATCGGCCACCGCCGGGAGTTCAGCGGCCCCCGAGCCGGCCGGCTCCACCGCCCCCGAACCCGGCGCCGACGCCGACCCCCACCACGCCCCCGAGCCCGACGCCGACCGGCAGCGGCTCGCCCTCGCGCAGACCGCGCTGCTCTCCGCCCTCGTCGCCGGTACGCCGGTCCCCGAGGGATTCGACCGGGCGCGGGTCGGCGTGCAGGCGCGGGCGCTGGCCGGGAAGCGGGCGGACGTGGTGGCCAAGGTGGCACCGGAGCTTTTGGAGATCCTCGGGGCCGACTACCGCCCCTCCTTCCTCGCCTACGCCCATCGGCATCCGATGACCGCGGGATACCGGCGTGACGCCCTGGACTTCGCCGAGCGGCTGCTGCTCGCGGGCCGGCCCCAGGAGGCGCGCTCGCGAAGGCGGTTGCGGGAGTGGTGGCTGGAGCGTTCCGGCCCGGCACCCCGTCCGCGCTCGCGTCTCGCCCGTGCCCGCCGGGTGCTGCTGCGCCGTTGACCACCGGTCTCGCGGAACGTAACGGACAGACAACGCTCCGTCCCGCAATGTGAACAAGGCATGGAGTTTCCCAGTCGATTGGCATAGAAACACGGCATGTTCTGGGTCCTTCCCCTGTTGCTGGCATGGGCCGTGGCCGGCCTGGCGTGCATCCGGCTGTGCCTGGCCGCCGTACGCGCCGCGGACGCCGAGGCGGAGCCTCCCGCGCGGCACGATCTGACGCTGTACGAGGCCGCGTTCCTGTCCGGCGGACCGGCGCGGGTCGCCGATCTGACGCTGGTGTCGATGGCGCGCCAGCGGCGGCTGCTCCTCGCGCACACAGGCTGGGCGACCGTCGTGGACCCGCGCGGGCGTGACGACATCGAGCGGTCGGTCATAGGCGCCATCGGGCCGGAGGGCCAGTCCCCCATCGCCCCGGTACGGGCCGCCGCGGCCGCCGCGGACGCCGTGCACGGCCTCGCCGACCGCCTGGTCAGCGCCGGTCTCGCCGTGCCGACCGGGGCGGGGACCACCGTCGGGGCCGGGGTGCGCCGGGTGCGGATCGCCACGCCGGCCGTCCTCGCGCTCGGCGTGGCCGCGCTGCTGATGCCCGCTCAGGAAGGCGTGCCCCGGTATCTGGTCGCCCTCTGGTTCGCCCTGCCGCTGGTCCTCTGCCTCAGCTGTCTGGCCCTCGCCCGGATCGAGGCGCACCCCTACTCGCGCTGGGCCTCCCCGGCCGGACAGCGTCTGCTCGGCACGCTGGCCCGGCACCCGGGCGACGGCGAGGACGAGCGCGCCTATCTCACCTCGGTCGCCGTACGCGGCATCCGCGCGGTCGGCGAGCCGGACCTGCGCGCGGCCTTCGCGCATCGCGGGCCGCACCGGCACCTCTGACACGGGCTCAAGAGGGTTCGCGGGCTGAAAGCGTATGGGCGCATTGGGGCCGACACCAGCCACCTGCGCTTGCCTTTTCCCACCATCATACGAAACATCCCTTCTGTCGCTGCCGCGCTCCGAAGGGATACGCGATGAGAGCTGCCGCCCTCTACACGGCCGCCGGTTCCCTGCTCCTGACCAGCCTCGCCGCCGTCCCGGCCCGCAGCGCACCGGCCCGCCCGGACGTCACGGCCGAACTGCGCGGCACCGCCGTGGCTGCCGCCCGTGCCGCCGCCGTCGGTGTCGACTTCGGCGAGTGCGCCGCGGCCCGGGACGGAGCGCGGAACCCGGCGGGCATGGAGTGCGGCACGGTCACCGTCCCGCTCGACTACGCGCGGCCCGAGGGCAGGCAGATCAGGATCGCGGTCAGCCGGGTGCCGGCCACCCAGCGCGACCCGCTCAACAGCAAGCGCAAAGTGCCCCGTCAGGGTGCCCTGGTCCACAACCCTGGCGGTCCGGGCGCGTCCAGCCTGCAGTTCCCGATGGTCGGTCATCTGCCCGAGTGGCAGCGCCTTGCCGCCGCGTACGACCTGGTCGGCTACGCCCCGCGCGGCGTGGGCAGCTCCGCGCCGCTGTCCTGCGAGGACCCCGCGCGGCATTTCAAGGGGCCCTCGCAGGCACCCTCGCACCCGTCGGAGGCGTACAAGCGCGAGCGCCTCGTACGGGCGTCCGCCTACGCGCGCGGCTGCGCCGAACGGTCGGGAGAGGCGCTGCGGCACTACCACTCCCTGAACAACGCCCGCGATCTCGACGTGCTGCGCGCCGCGCTGGACGAGGAGAGACTGACCTTCCTGGGAGGCTCCTACGGCAGCTACTTGGGGGCGCTGTACGCGACGCTGTTCCCCTCACATGTACGGCGGATGGTGTTCGACGCGGCGGTGAACCCCGATCCGGCGCAGGTCTGGTACCGCAACAACCTCGCCCAGTCGGCGGCTTTCGAGGACCGCTGGGCGGACATGAGGGAGTGGATCGCCCGGCACCACCGCGTCTACGGCCTCGGCGCCACGCCGGAGGCGGTGCAGCGCGCCTATGACAGCGCGCGGGCACGGCTCGCCGGGGAACCGGCGGGCGGGAAGGTCGGGCCGGGGCAGTTGCAGGGCGCGTTCCTGGAGGCCGGCTACCGCGACGACCACTGGCCGTCGCGGGCCGAGGCGCTGGCGGACTACCTGAAGGGCGACGAGCGGCCGCTGGTCGAGCTGGCCGCGCCGCACGAGGGGTCGGCGGCGACGGCCGAGAACGCGCGTGCGGTCTACACGGCCGTCGAGTGCAACGACGCGCCCTGGCCGACGGAATGGAAGGTCTGGGACCGGGACAACACCCGGCTCGCCCGCGTGGCGCCCTTCGAGACGTGGAGCAACGCGTGGCTGAACCTGCCGTGCGCCTTCTGGCAGGTTCCACGCCAACGCCCGCTCGACGTGCGGACCGGGCCGGGTGAGCTGCCGCCGACGCTGATCCTGGCCGCCGAACGGGACGCGGCCGCTCCGTACGACGGCGCCCTCGAACTCCACCGCCGGCTGTCGGGCTCCGTCCTGGTCACCGAACGGGACTCCGGCACGCACGGCATCGCCGGCGGCCCCAACGCCTGTGTCAACGCCCACCTGGAGGCGTATCTGCTCGAGGGCCGGCTCCCGGCGCGCCGCGCCCACTGCGCGCCGCGCCCGGCGCCGGAGCCCACCGCCGTCGGGGAACCGGCCGACGTCGAGCGAGGCGCTCCCCGCCGCTAGCGACGCCGCGGCGGGCCCTGGCCGGTCAGGCGAGGCCCGCGACCAGCTCCGCGATCTCCTTGCGGCGGCCCGTGAAGAACGGCACCTCCTCGCGGACGTGCATCCGGGCCTCGGAGGCACGCAGGTGACGCATGAGGTCGACGATGCGGTACAGCTCGTCGGCCTCGAAGGCGAGGACCCACTCGTAGTCGCCGAGGGAGAAGGAGGCGACCGTGTTGGCGCGCACGTCCGGGTAACCACGGGCCATCTTGCCGTGGTCGGCGAGCATCCGCCGGCGGTCCTCGTCCGGCAGCAGGTACCAGTCGTAGGAGCGCACGAAGGGGTAGACGCTGACGTAGGCGCGGGGCGTCTCGTCGGCGAGGAACGCCGGGATGTGGCTGCGGTTGAACTCGGCGGGGCGGTGCAGCGCCATGTTCGACCACACCGGCTCCAGGGCACGGCCGAACCGGGTGCGGCGGAACAGGTTGTACGCCTCCTGCAGCTCGTCGCTGGTCTCGGCGTGCCACCAGATCATCAGGTCCGCGTCGGCCCGCAGCCCGGAGACGTCGTAGGTGCCGCGGACGGTGACGTCCTTGGCGGCGAGCTGGTCGAAGAGCTCCTGGACCTCTTCGGCGTAGCCCGCGCGGTCCTCGGGCAGCACGTCCTTCAGCTTGAACACGGACCACAGGGTGTAGCGGATGACCTCGTTGAGGTTTTTGGCCAGCTTGCCCTTGTTCGGGATCCGGTCGGGGGCGGGGGTGGAGGCGTCGTCGCTCATGTCCCCTATTCTCCCGCTCCGCCGTGCAGGCTCTCCACCGGGTGGGCGGTGAGCTCCCGCACCGCCGTCAGATCGCCGTGGATCTGGTCGACGGCCGCGTGGGCACTGGCGACGCACGCCGGGATGCCCACCCCGTGGTAGGCCGCGCCGCACACGGCGAGGCCCGGGAGCCTGCCGACGTGCTCGCGGACGCGGGCCACGCGCGCGTGGTGCCCGACGGGGTACTGCGGCAGACCGCCGTCCCAGCGGGTGACGCGGGTCTCGACGGGCGTCGCGTCCAGGCCGGTGGCCGCCGCGAGGTCGCGCCGGGACACGTCCACCAGGCCGGCGTCGTCACGGCCGAGGATCTCGGTCTCGCCGTAGCGCCCGACGGAGGTGCGCAGCACGACCAGGTCCGGGTCCTCGCGGGCGATCCAGCCCCACTTGTGGGAGGCGAACGTGGACGCCTTGATCGTCCGTCCGTCGACGGGCGGCACCAGGAAGCCGCTGCCCTCGGGAAGGCGCGCCTCGGACCTGCGGTAGGCGAGGGTGACCAGCGCCATCGAGGCGTACTCCACGGCGGCCAGGTCGGCCGCGGCCGCCGGGGCCTCGGCGCGCAGCAGAGCGGCGGCGGCCGGCGCGGGCACGGCGACGATCACCGCGTCGGCGTGCAGGACCCGCTCCCCGGCCACCACCCGCCAGCCCGTGGGGCCCTCGCGGCGCAGCTCCGTCACCCGGGCGCCGGTGACGATCTCGCCGCCGCGGGCGCGCACCGCCTCGGCCACGGCGAGGGGCAGGCCGCCCACGCCGCCCTCGATGCCCATGAACACCGGCCCGGTCCGCGCGGCTTCCGCCGCCCTGGTCTGGATCTCCCGGACCGCCTCGGTCAGCGAGTCGTGCCTCTGGGCGGCCTGGAAGAGCTGGGGGACGGCCGAGCGCATCGAGATGCGGTACGCGTCGCCCGCGTAGACGCCGCCCAGCAGCGGCTCCACCAGCCGGTCGACGACCTCGCGGCCGAGCCGCGCCGCCACGAACCCGCCGACCTCGACGTCGTCGCCGAACTCCGTGCGGGGCAGCTCGGCGTCGCGCTCGATGCGCGCGAGCCCTTCCTCGGAGAGCACGCCCGCGAGCGCGGAGGCGCTGCCGGGCACGCCCATGACGTGGCCCTTGGGCATCGGGCGCAGCGCGCCGCGGGTCCACAGGGAGGCGCTCGCCGTGGCCGGCGGCTGGAGCAGGTCCGCGAGACCCACCTCGCGGGCGAGGGCGACCGCCTCGGGCCGGCGGGCCAGCATCGACTCGGCGCCCAGGTCCACGCGGACGCCCGCGATCTCGCCGGGCAGCAGCTTGCCGCCGACCCGGCCGGACGCCTCCAGCACGGTCACCCGCGCACCCCGGTCCAGCAGCCGGTGCGCCGCTGCCAGCCCGGCGATACCGGCTCCGATGACGACGGCCTGCCCGGCGTCGGTGCGTGCTGCGTTCATGGCCCCACCTTCTCAGACGCCACGGACGGTCACCCCGAGGGCCTGCCGGTGACGGGGCCGGGTCCCGTGGCCCCGCCGAGTCCCGACCGTGACCGCATCGGGACCGGCGGGATCCAACGTCCGGGGCCGTCCGGGCGTCCAAGGAGCGTCCGTTGTCACGACCCTCGGGGGTTCGCCCACATGCGCACATCACGCACCGCACACCGTCTCGCCGCACGTCCTGTCCCGGCTCTGGCGGGACTCCTGCTCGCCGGCGCCCTCGCGCTCACCGGGTGCAGCGGCTCGGCCGACATCACCGCCGATTCCAAGAGTGACGCGGGCGCCGCCCAGGACGAGGCGGCCGCCGGGCCCGGCGCCGCGCAGGGCGCCCCCGGCAGCGACAGCCGGCCGGGCGCCGAGCGGCCTCCGGCCGCGCCCCGGCTGCCCATGAACCACATCATCCGCACCGCCTCCCTGACCGTGCAGGTCAAGGACGTGCCGAAGGCCCTGGACGAGGCACGTACGACGGCCGAGACCGCGGGCGGCTTCGTCGGCAACGAGACGACCACCCGGGACGGGCACGGCGGCGAGCGCACCCGTGTCGTCCTGCGGGTGCCCGTCGAGCGGTACGAGGACGTCCTGGCCGACCTGGAGGGCGCGGGCAAGCTCCTGGAGCGCACCGCGAAGGCGACGGACGTCAGCGACCAGGTCGTCGACGTGGAGAGCCGCATCAAGACCCAGCGCGCCAGCGTCGCCCGGATACGCGAGCTGATGGACCGGGCGACCCGGCTGACCGACGTCGTCGAACTGGAGGGCGAGCTGAGCGCCCGCCAGGCCGACCTGGAGTCGCTGCTCGCCCGGCAGGCCTCGCTGGAGGACCGCACCAGCCTTTCCACCATCACCCTGTCGCTGACCGAGACCCCGGTGCGCAAGGCGCCCAAGAAGGACGACGACCCCGGGTTCCTGGACGCGCTGGCGGGCGGCTGGGACGCCTTCGTGACGATGCTGCGCTGGATCGTGGTCGCCGTGGGCGCGGTGCTGCCGTTCGCGGCGCTGGCGGCTGTGCTCTTCGCCGTGTGGCTGCGTTTCGTACGGCCGCGCACGGCACGCCGTGCCGCCGCGCCGGCCTCGACGGAACCGCTGCCGGCCGCTGCGGAGAGGGGCGAGCGGGACTGAATTGTCCCGTGGCCGTAGCGTGTTCGCATGAAGATGAGCGGTGCGAACGGCACGAGTGGCACGACAGAGCGGCTGGTCGTCATCGGCGGTGACGCCGCGGGGATGTCCGCGGCGTCACAGGCACGGCGGCTGAAGGGGCCCGGCGAGCTGGAGATCGTGGCCTTCGAACGCGGCCACTTCACCTCGTACTCCGCGTGCGGCATCCCGTACTGGGTGGGCGGCGACGTGTCCGAGCGCGAGGAGCTGATCGCCCGCACACCCGAGGAGCACCGCGCGCGCGACATCGACGTGCGGCTGCGCACGGAGGTCGTGGAGATCGACGTCGCCGGGTCGCGGGTACGCGCGCGGGACGTCGACTCCGGGGCCGAGTCCTGGACGTCGTACGACAAGCTCGTGATCGCCACCGGTGCCCGGCCGATCCGGCCCGACATGCCCGGCACCGACGCCCCCGGCGTGCACGGGGTGCAGACCCTGGACGACGGTCAGGAACTCCTGGACACGCTCGCCCGCTCGCGGGGCAGGCGCGCGGTGGTCGTCGGGGCGGGCTACATCGGCGTCGAGATGGCCGAGGCGCTGATCAACCGCGGCTACGAGGTGACGGTCGTCAACCGGGGCGCCGCGCCGATGTCCACGCTCGACGCGGACATGGGGCGCCTGGTGCGCGAGGCCATGGAGGGCCTCGGCATCACCATGGTCGACGACACCGAGGTCACCGAGATCCTCACCGATGACGACGGTCATGTGCGGGCGGTGGCCACGCGGGACGCCGAGTACCCGGCGGACGTGGTCGTGCTGGGCATCGGCGTCCGCCCGGAGACGACACTGGCGAAGGCGGCGGGGCTCCCCCTCGGTGAGCACGGCGGACTGCTGACGGACCTGGCGATGCGGGTGCGCGGCCACGAGAACATCTGGGCGGGCGGGGACTGCGTGGAGGTCCTCGACCTGGTCGCCGGCCGGGAACGGCACATCGCCCTCGGTACCCATGCCAACAAGCACGGTCAGGTCATCGGTGTGAACGTGGGCGGCGGTTACGCGACGTTCCCCGGCGTGGTCGGCACCGCGGTGAGCAAGGTCTGCGACCTGGAGATCGCCCGCACCGGACTCCGGGAGAAGGACGCGCTGCGGGTGGGGCTGCGCTTCGAGGCGGTGACGATCGAGGCCACCAGCCGGGCCGGGTACTACCCGGGGGCCTCCCCGATGACCGTGAAGATGCTCGCCGAGCGCCGCACGGGGCGGCTGCTCGGCGTGCAGATCGTCGGCCGGGAGGGAGCGGGCAAGCGGGTGGACATCGCGGCGGTGGCGCTCACGGCCGGGATGACGGTGGAGCAGATGACGGCGCTCGACCTGGGGTACGCGCCGCCGTTCTCACCGGTCTGGGATCCCGTGCTGGTGGCCGCGCGCAGGGCCGTGGCCAAGGTCCGGGGAGCGTCCTAGAGGGGTACGGCTACGCCGTCCCGTTGATGCGGTCGATCGCCTGCCGCGCCTGCTCGGCCGGCGGGCGGGACGGCAGCGACGACACCGAGGCGGCCGACGCCGTCGGCATGGCGGTGGGCTGCGCCCCCGCCGGCCTCGCGTGGGCGCCCGGGGAGACGGACCGCAGCCGGCTGCTCACCGCCTCGTCCAGCGTCACCGGCCGCTGCAGCTGCGCCGCCATGCGGCCGGCCTCCTGGCCGAGCCGGGCGACGTCCTCCCAGGGGAGGTGGACGACCAGCGCGAGCTGCGCCTCGCCGTCGGGAGTGGCCTGCATCGGAGGAGTAACTCGGTCGTTCATCGCCTGATCCTCACGTCGTCCCGCGACGCGCCTCGCCGGGCCGCGGCCGGTCGAGAGGACATACGCGGGCCCGGGCCGCCGCGTTCACCGGTTCGGCGGGCACAGCGAGGGCAGTACTTCCTTGTGGTGATCCCCGTCCATGACGTCAACCCGGTGCGCCGCACGCCCTGGGTGACGTACGCGCTGATCGCGGCGAACGTCGTCGTGTTCCTGTTCATGCCCGGGCTCGCCGGTTCGGTCGCGGGTGACAGCGGCCTGGGGCAGCTGTGCCATCTCCAGGCGTTCCTGGACCGGTACGCGGCGGTGCCCCAGGAGCTGATCCACCATCAACTGCCGCGACTGGTGGCCACGGGCGACACCGCGGTCGGTCCGGACGGCCCCGGCTGCGTGGTGGGCCCGCCGGCGTACGACAAGTCGCCCGAACTGAGCGTGCTCACCGCGATGTTCCTGCACGGCGGCTGGCTGCATCTGCTGGGCAACATGCTGTTCCTGCTGATCTTCGGCAACAACGTCGAGGACCGCATGGGGCATGTGCGCTACGCCCTCTTCTACGCCGTCTGCGGCTACGCGGCGTCGTACGGCTTCGCGGTCCTCAACGCCGACTCCGCGGAGCCGCTCATCGGCGCCTCGGGGGCGATCGCCGGTGTGCTCGGCGCGTATCTGGTGCTGTATCCGAAGGCCAGGGTGTGGGTGCTGGTCCCGTTCCTGATCTTCCTGCCGCTGCGGTTGCCGGCCTGGATGGTGCTGGGCTTCTGGTTCGTGCTCCAGGCGGTGTACTCCTCCGGCGAGGGGGTCTCCGCCGCGGGCACCGTGGCGTACGCGGCGCACATCGTCGGCTTCCTCGCCGGCATGCTCCTGGCCTGGCCCCTGAAGCGGGGCACCCCACCGCCACCGGAACCGCGCGGTCTGCTCTTCGGCAGAAGGGCGCGGCCCCGGCAGACGTGGTGAGCGCTCAGCGGGCGGTCTGCGTGTGGACGTACTCGACGAGGCGGGTGAGGGCGTCCGGGTCGGTGGACGGCATGACGCCGTGGCCGAGGTTGAAGATGTGGCCCTCCAGGTCCGCGGCGGCGTCCAGGACCTCGCGGGCCTTGGTCTCGACGGCCTCCTGGGTGGCGAAGAGGACCGTGGGGTCGATGTTGCCCTGCAGCGCCTTGCCGGGGCCGACGCGGCGGGCGGCCTCGTCGAGGGGCACGCGCCAGTCGACGCCGACGACGTCCGCGCCGGCCTCGCCCATCAGCCCGAGCAGCTCACCGGTGCCGACGCCGAAGTGGATGCGCGGGACGCCGTAGGACTCGACGGCGCGGAAGACCTTCGCGGAGGCGGGCAGGACGGAGCGCCGGTAGTCGGAGGGGGCGAGTGCGCCGGCCCAGGAGTCGAAGAGCTGGACGGCGCTCGCGCCCGCCTCGATCTGCACCTTGAGGAAGGCGGCGGTGATGTCCGCGAGGCGGTCGAGGAGGTCGGCCCAGAGCTGCGGGTCGCCATACATCATCGCCTTGGCGTTCTCGTACGTGCGCGACGGGCCGCCCTCGACGAGGTAGCTCGCGAGGGTGAACGGGGCGCCGGCGAAACCGATCAGGGGCGTCGCGCCGAGCTCGGCGGTCAGCAGGTGGATGGCCTCGGTGACGTAGGAGACGTCCTCGGGGGTCAGGTCCCGCAGCTGGGCGAGGTCGGCGCGGGAGCGGATGGGGCGTTCGACGACCGGGCCGACCCCGGGCTTGATGTCGAGGTCGACACCGATGGCCTTGAGGGGGACGACGATGTCGCTGAAGTAGATCGCGGCGTCCACGTGGTGCCGGCGCACCGGCTGGAGGGTGATCTCGGTGACCAGCTCGGGCCGCATGCACGACTCCAGCATGGGGATGCCCTCGCGCACCTTGCGGTACTCGGGCAGCGAGCGCCCGGCCTGCCGCATGAACCACACCGGGGTGTGCGGCACGGGCTCGCGCCTGCACGCCCTGAGGAAGGCGGAGTCGTACGTCGCTGTCGGCTGCTGGCCCGTGGGGCTTCCGTTGGCACTCACGAGGAGAGTTTCGCACGGCGCCCGCGGGGGCAGGGCGCGGCCTCCGGTGCACGGCGGGGGACCTGTAGTGGCAGGGCCCGGGGTCCCGGTACCGCCGGGCGGGGTGTCTAGCCTGCGCCGGGCGTCCGTTCCCCTTAATCTGCACCGCATGGCTGCGGCTCAGGGACGACTGTCGGACGACGCTGGCGGAATGGACGACCCGAAGAGGGGGGACCTGCATACGGGCGACACTGCTCCGCCGCTTTTCCGGGCTGCGGTCGAGGGGCTGCGCGGCGCGCGGCTGCGGCCGCAGATCGAGGTCGAGGCCACCCGGGCCCCCCAGCGGCTGGCCCCGCACGCCTACGCGCTGGAGGCCACCGTCGTCGACGGCGACCAGGACCTGGCCGACGGCCGGCTGGTGCTGCTGCACGACCCGGCGGGACACGACGCCTGGCACGGCACGTTCCGGCTCGTCACCCTGGTACGGGCCGAGCTGGAGCCGGAGATGGCCTCCGACCCGCTGCTGCCCGAGGTGTGCTGGAGCTGGCTGACCGGTGCGCTCCAGGCACGCGGTCTGACGTACGGCGAGCCCAGCGGCACCGTCACGCGCGCGAGTTCGCACTACTTCGGCGGGCTGTCCGCGCGTCCCGCCGCGTCGCAGATCGAGATCCGGGCCTCCTGGACGCCCCGGGAGGGTCTGGGCGGCGTACCGGACACCGGGGCCCATCTCGCCTCCTGGTGCGATCTGCTCGCCCAGGTCGCGGGGCTGCCGCCGGCGGGTCCGGGCGACGCGTCCGTGGTGACCCTGCCGCAGCGGCGCGACCCGCAGGCCCGCTGACCGGCGGCGCGAACGGCGGTTCAACCGCTCCCGGTTCCGGCCCGATCCCGCCGGGCGCACACGCATGCACCCGTTCGGACGGATCTCTTTGTCGATACGGCCACTTTTGGCCGGACATCGAACTCAAGCGAAACCGTTCGATCTTCGAATGATCGCTCGCGTGTCCGAATTGCTCGGATTGTTACTCACCAGATCGTGATCATTCTCTAAAGGCGGAGCGCTTCGATGCCGAAGACGACTGTGACCTTGAAAGCACGGTTCGTCCCGGCTTCGCCCCCCACGAGCCGATTCCGTCCCGCACCCAGGAGGCCTGGTGTCCGTTCTCCTTGAGCAGCCCGCAAGCCTGGTCGCCTACCGCCCGAACAAGCCGACCGCGATGGTGGTCGTGGCCGACCCCCGTGTCCGCTCCACCGTCACCCGCCATCTGTGGGCCCTCGGTGTGCGCGATGTCATCGAGGCCTCCTCCATCGCCGAGGCTCGTCCCCGCATCGGCAACCCCCGCGACATCTGCGTCGCCGACGTCCACCTGCCGGACGGTTCCGGCCTGACGCTGCTGTCGGAGACCCGCGCCGCGGGCTGGCCCAACGGGCTCGCCCTGTCGGCCGCCGACGACATCGGCGCCGTGCGCAACGCCCTCGCGGGCGGTGTGAAGGGATACGTCGTCACCGGCACCCGTACCAACGTCGGGCTCCCCACCCGGCCGGGCGCCGCCCCCATCGGCGCGGCCGCCGCCCGTCTGCACCGCCGCCCCCCGGGTGCCCCGAGCCACCCGGGTGGTTACCGCGAGCTCTCCGGCCGCGAGGTCGAGGTGCTGCGCCTGGTCGCCGAAGGCCAGTCGAACAAGGCGATCGGCGTGTCCATGGGCCTGTCCGCGCTGACCGTCAAGAGCCATCTCGCCCGTATCGCACGCAAGCTCGGCACGGGAGACCGTGCCGGGATGGTCGCCGTGGCGCTGCGCACCGGCATCATCCACTGATCACCGCCTCCCCCACTCCCCGCCTTCCCCGAGCCACCCGTTCGCCGGATCACCCGGCATTCCCTGACGTGAACGGAAACGAGCCGCCGAGGACCCGCCCCGTCCCCCTCGGTCGCGACCGGGAACCCACATGGACCTGACTGGTTTGCGACCCTCCCGCGCCCGCCGACGGAACGTTCCGTCGGCGGGCGCAGTCCATACACGGATACCCTTGACAGGTGACCGACGCCCAAGAAACCGCAGCAGACAGTTCACTGCGAACCACCGGGGGCGCACCTCCGGAAGACGGCGGATCTTCTGTTACGGAGGCGCCGATCCCCTTGCTGGAGCCGCGTGAGGGCATTCCGCCCGTGATCGCGGACGAGGCGGCCCTCGCCGAGGTGATCGCCGCCTTCGCCGCGGGCTCCGGGCCCGTCGCCGTCGACGCCGAGCGCGCCTCCGGCTACCGCTACGGACAGCGCGCGTACCTCGTGCAACTGCGCCGCCAGGGAGCGGGCACCGCGCTGATCGACCCTGTCGCCTGCCCCGACCTCTCGGCGCTCGGCGACGCGCTGTCCGGTGTGGAGTGGGTACTGCACGCCGCCACCCAGGATCTGCCCTGCCTGCGCGAGATAGGCATGATTCCGACGCGGCTGTTCGACACCGAACTGGCCGGACGGATCTGCGGCTTCCCGCGGGTCGGCCTCGGCGCCATGGTCGAGAGCGTGCTCGGCTTCGTCCTGGAGAAGGGCCACTCCGCCGTCGACTGGTCCACACGCCCGCTTCCCGAGCCCTGGCTGCGGTACGCGGCGCTCGACGTCGAGCTGCTCGTCGACCTGCGGGACGCGCTGGAGAAGGAGCTGGACCGGCAGGGCAAGCTGGAGTGGGCCCGGCAGGAGTTCGACGCGATCGCCGCCGCGCCGCCGCCCGAGCCCCGCAAGGACCCCTGGCGCCGTACGTCCGGGATGCACAAGGTGCGCCGGCGTCGGCAGCTCGCGGTGGTGCGGGAGCTCTGGCAGACCCGGGACCGGATCGCGCAGCGCCGGGACATCTCGCCCGGCAAGGTGCTCTCGGACGCGGCCATCGTCGAGGCCGCGCTCGCCCTGCCGGCCACGGCGCAGGCACTGTCGGCGCTGAACGGCTTCGGGCACCGGACGAGCCGTCGGCAGCTGGAGCAGTGGCAGGTCGCGGTGGATCGCGCGAAGGCGCTGCCCGAGGCGCAGCTGCCGCAGCCGGGGCAGCCGGTCGTGGGGCCGCCGCCGCCCAGGGCTTGGGCCGACAAGGATCCGGCGGCGGCCGCGCGGCTGTCCGCGGCGCGTGCGGGCGTCTCCGCGCTGGCCGAGGAGCTCGGGCTGCCGCAGGAGAACCTGATCGCGCCGGACAGCGTGCGCCGGGTCTGCTGGGAGCCGCCGGCGGTGGGCGACGTGGAGTCGGTGCGAGCCGCGCTGGCCGGATACGGGGCACGTCCGTGGCAGGTGGAGCTGGTGACGCCGGTGCTGGTGAACGCACTGGTGGCGAAGAGCGCTTGAGCACTCGCGTGCTGTGTGCCGTTCGGCGGGTGCGGGGTGGTGTGGGCTGGTCGCGCAGTTCCCCGCGTCCCTGACGGCGTCGGCGCTCGGGGCGGGAGCCGGGGGCGCCGTGGGGGGCGGGCTCGTGGGGCGGGTGCGGGGTGGTGTGGGCTGGTCGCGCAGTTCCTCGCGTCCCTGAGGGCGTCGGCGCTCGGGGCGGGAGCCGGGGGCGCCGTGGGGGCGGGCTCGTGTCGCGGGTGCGGGGCCGTGTGGGCTGGTCGCGCAGTTCCCCGCGCCCCTGAACGGCGTCGGCGCTCGGGCCGGGAGTGCGGCGATATTCGGCCATCCGCCGTCGGGGGCGGCCTCGGTGAGCGGTGTGACGTTCGCCGCTCCCTGCGGGGGGACTGGGCAGCTACGTTACCCACAAGTAGCATGGGGGCTGAGCGCCCGCTCAGCGAGGCGCGTCGCAGCAGTGCCATCCCGCACCCTGGAGGAGAGCCATCGTGCCTCGTACCGTCAGGGACGTCGTCTTCGTAGACGGCGTCCGTACCCCGTTCGGCAAGGCGGGCCCGAAGGGCGTCTACCACGAGACCCGCGCCGACGACCTCGTCGTGAAGGCGATCCGGGAGCTGCTGCGCCGCAACCCCGGCCTGGACCCCAAGAAGATCGACGAGGTCGCCATCGCCGCGACCACGCAGATCGGCGACCAGGGCCTGACCCTCGGCCGCACCGCCGGCATCCTCGCGGGCCTGCCGACGTCGGTGCCGGGCTACTCGATCGACCGCATGTGCGCGGGCGCCCTGACCGCCGTGACCACCACGGCCGGTTCCATCGCGTTCGGCGCGTACGACGCCGTCATCGCCGGCGGTGTCGAGCACATGGGCCGCCACCCGATGGGCGAGGGCGTCGACCCCAACCCGCGGTTCGTCAGCGAGAAGCTGGTCGACGAGTCCGCGCTGTTCATGGGCATGACCGCGGAGAACCTGCACGACAGGTACCCGCACATCACCAAGCAGCGCGCCGACGAGTACGCCGTGCGCTCCCAGGAGAAGGCCGCCAAGGCGTACGCCGACGGCAAGATCCAGGCCGACCTGGTACCGATCTCGGTGCGCCGCACCGCCGCCGAGGCCGGTGAGACGGGCTGGGGCCTGGTCACCGCCGACGAGCCGATGCGCCCGGGGACGACCCTGGAGAACCTGGCCGGTCTGAAGACCCCGTTCCGTGTGCACGGCCGGGTCACCGCGGGCAACGCGGCCGGTCTGAACGACGGCGCCACCGCGTCGATCATCGCGAGCGAGGACTTCGCCCGCGAGCACGGCCTGCCGGTCAAGATGCGCCTCGTCTCGTACGCCTTCGCGGGCGTCGAGCCGGAGGTCATGGGCTACGGCCCGATCCCGGCCACCGAGAAGGCCCTCGCCAAGGCGGGCCTGTCGATCGAGGACATCAACCTCTTCGAGATCAACGAGGCCTTCGCCGTCCAGGTCCTCGCGCTCCTCGACCACTACGGCATCGCCGACGACGACCCGCGCGTCAACCAGTACGGCGGCGCCATCGCCTTCGGCCACCCGCTGGCCTCCTCCGGCGTCCGTCTGATGACGCAGCTGGCCCGCCAGTTCGAGGAGCAGCCGCACGTCCGCTACGGCCTGACGACCATGTGCGTCGGCTTCGGCATGGGCGCGACGGTCATCTGGGAGAACCCGCACTTCGAGGGGGACAAGTGAGCACCACCGCCGAGCTTCTTGAGCAGGCTTCGACCCTGTTCCCGGACGAGGTCGTCACCAGCGCGCACGTCCGCCACTTCGACCTCCCCCTGGGTGCCGGGCGCTTCGCCCTGATCACCCTGGACAACGGCCTGGACCACACCAAGCCGACCACCTTCGGCCCCCAGTCGCTGGCGAACCTCAACGCCGCCGTCGACCAGGTCGAGAAGGAGGCGGCGGACGGCGGGATCGTCGGCGTCGGCATCACCGGCAAGCCGTTCATCTTCGCCGTCGGCGCCGACCTCAAGGGCGTCGAGCTGCTGAAGCAGCACAAGGACGCGCTCGCCATCGGCAAGGGCGGCCACGACGTCTTCAAGCGTCTGTCCGGTCTCGCCGTGCCGACGTTCGCGTACTACAACGGCGCCGCGATGGGCGGTGGCGTCGAGGTCGGACTGCACTGCACCTACCGCACGGTGTCCGCGGCCATCCCGGCCTTCTCGCTCCCCGAGGTCTTCCTCGGTCTGGTCCCCGGCTGGGGCGGCTGCACCCTGCTGCCGAACCTGATCGGCGCCGACAAGGCCGTCTCGGTGATCATCGAGAACAGCCTCAACCAGAACAAGCAGCTCAAGGGCAAGCAGGTCTACGAGCTCGGGATCGCCGACGCGATCTTCGAGGGCGCCGACTTCCTGGAGCAGTCGCTCATCTGGACGGCGGCCGTCCTCAAGGGCGAGATCCGTATCGAGCGTCCCGTGATCGACCGGGGTGAGGCCTGGGACCAGGCCGTGGCCAAGGGTCGCTTCATCGCCGACGGCAAGGTGCACGGCGCCGCCCCGGCCGCCTACCGCGCCCTCGACATCATCGCCGCCGCCAAGAACGGCGACCTCCAGCAGGGCTACGACGCCGAGGACAAGGCGCTCGCCGACCTGATCATGGGTGGCGAACTGCGCGCCGGCATCTACGCCTTCAACCTCGTGCAGAAGCGCGGCAAGCGCCCCGCGGGCGCCCCGGACAAGAACCTGGCGCGTCCGGTCACCAAGGTCGGCGTCGTCGGCGCCGGTCTGATGGCCTCCCAGCTCGCGCTGCTGTTCCTGCGCCGCCTCGAGGTGCCGGTCGTGCTGACCGACATCGACCAGGAGCGCGTCGACAAGGGTGTGGGCTACGTCCACGCCGAGATCGACAAGCTGCTCGGCAAGGGCCGGATCAACCAGGACAAGGCCAACCGTCTCAAGGCGCTGGTGACCGGTGTCCTGGACAAGGCCGAGGGCTTCGCGGACGCGGACTTCGTCATCGAGGCCGTGTTCGAGGAGATGGGCGTCAAGCAGAAGGTGTTCGCGGAGGTCGAGGCGGTCGCCCCGGCGCACGCCATCCTCGCCACCAACACCTCCTCGCTGTCGATCTCGGAGATGGCGTCGAAGCTGAAGAACCCCGAGCGGGTCGTGGGCTTCCACTTCTTCAACCCGGTCGCGATCCTGCCGCTGCTGGAGATCGTCCGCGGTGAGCAGACCGACGACGCCTCGCTGGCCACGGCGTTCGCCGTCGCCAAGAAGCTGAAGAAGACGGCCGTGCTCGTCAAGGACGCCCCGGCGTTCGTGGTGAACCGCATCCTGACCCGCTTCATGGGCGAGATCCAGAACGTCATCGACGAGGGCACGCCCGTCGACGTGGCGGAGAAGGCGGTCGAGCCGCTCGGGCTGCCGATGTCGCCGCTGGTGCTGCTGGAGCTGGTCGGTCCGGCGATCGGGCTGCACGTCTCGGAGACCCTCAACAGGGCGTTCCCGGACCGCTTCACGGTCTCCCCGAACCTCAAGGCGGTCGTCGAGGCGGGCAAGCGCGGCTTCTACGTCTACGACAGCGGCAAGCCGGAGCTGGACCCGGAGGTCGCCGCGCTGCTGAAGCAGGGCGACTCCGTGCTCACCGAGGAGCAGGTGCGGGCGCGGGTGCTGGACGCGGTGGCGCAGGAGATCGGGCTGATGCTCGACGAGGGCGTCGTCGCCGAGGCGCAGGACATCGACCTGTGCCTGATCACGGGTGCGGGCTGGCCCTTCCACCTGGGCGGCGTCACGCCGTACCTGGACCGCGAGGGCGTCTCCGAGCGGGTCACCGGGAAGCGGTTCCTGGAGCAGGGGACCGCGAGCGTCCCGGCGTGACCTTCTGACTCAGGGATGAGGGCCCCCGCCGTGGCGGGGGCCCTCATCCCTGAGTGCGTCGGCCCTCGGACCAAGCCCTCAGACCGTCTGCCACGCCGCGAGTGCCGGTCCGTGCTCGTCCTTCTGCCGGGCCACCCGCAGTTCGCCGTCCGGCGTGACCGACGCGGCGACGAGGCGGCCCTCGGCGTCCTCGGCCAGGGCGACCCGTGAACCCTCCGGCAGCCGGGGCCCCGACTCGGTCCACGACAGGCCGGCCGCCTCCTGCTCGGTGGGGTACGCCGCGAAGGCCACCCGCCCCGAGGAGGACCGCTGGGCCAGCACGGTGCAGTCCTTGCCGTCCGGCGCGCAGCGCAGCACCGCCACCGGCCCCGGACCGGCCGCGGTGGTCAGCGCGACCGGGTCGCCGTCGGGGCGCCAGGCGTACAACGTGCCCTCCGGGTCCGCGAAGAACAGCGTCGTGTGCTCCTTGGACGAGGGCAGCGCGCTCAGCGAGCCCGGCTCCACCGGCACCCGCAGCGGGTCGGCGGCGACCGGACGCGCGCCCGGCTCCTGCTGGACCCAGCGCAGGATGCCCTCGGGATTGGTCGCGTACACCTCGACCAGGCCCGACTCCCCGGTGACGGCGACGAGTTCCTCGTGCACCCGGGAACCCCTCAGGTCGTGCCAGCTGTTCCAGCCGCCGCGCGCCTTCTGGTTGATCGTGTGCACCCCCAGACCGCGGTTGCGTACGAAGAGGTAGGCGCGCCCGGCGTCGTCGACGGCCACGGCGGGCATCCCGGTCCGCGCTCCCGTCCTGTTGGGATGGCCGGTCGGAAGCCAGTCCAGCGGCGCGAGATGCGGGCGGAAGTGCGTGGAGTGCACAAGACCCGCCTCGCCGTCCGCAGTGGGCCGCCAGGCGGCCAGATGCGCGTAGCCGTCGGCTCCCTGGCCGACCGCCATGGCGGAGAGCAGCCGCTGCTCGCCGCCCACCCTGCGGGGCGGCAGCCAGTCGCCGCCAGGAAGACGTTCGGCGCGGCAGAGGACGGCCTCACCGCTCGGGGCGTAGGCGCTGAGCCGCCCGTCCCGGCCTCGTATCAGCCAGTCACCGTTCAATGCGAAGACCACGCCCCTACTTTATGCGGGCCGTCCCCGGGTTCTCCTCGGGGGCTCGTGGGACGCTGGGTGACATGACTCCCCCGCTCCTGGTGATCGTCGACGCGGCCAACGTGGTCGGTTCGGTGCCCGACGGCTGGTGGCGTGACCGGCACGGCGCGGCCGAGCGGCTGCGCGACCGGCTGGCGGCGGACGGGCTGCCGGGGCGCGCGGAGCCCGTGGAGATCGTCCTGGTGGTGGAGGGCGCCGCCCGCGGGGTGGAGTCGGTGCCGGGCGTACGCGTGGACGCGGCACCGGGCAGCGGGGACGATCGCATGGTCGAACTGGTGGGCGAGGCCGGCGAGCGCCCGTGCCTGGTCGTCACGGCCGACCGCGAACTCAGGCGAAGGGTCACGGAACTCGGCGCGCGGGTGGCGGGACCGCGGTCGGTGAACCGCTAGGCGCTTCCGGCGGCCACACCGCCGTCGACGCCCTACGGCCTTCCCGCGCCCCTCGCCACCCGCGCGTACAGCACCGCTCCGTCCACTTCCCCCACCTCCTCGTAGCCCGCCACGAGAACCTTCCGCAGGCTCGGCACCCGTTCCGGCGCGTACGGCTTGCCCCGGGAGTCGTCCACGATCAGCGCCGGGGCGTGGGCGGCGAGTTCGGCGCGGAAGGCCGGCCAGGAGCCCTCGACGCCGTACCTCTCGCCGACCTGGGGGCCGTCGCGGCCGCCGCTGTAGTTGGTGAGGAGGCCGGCCGTGAGGAAGCGGCTGGCGGGGGTGCGGTCGGCCAGCCAGTACGTCTCGGGGTGCATGCCCCAGACGAGGACGCGGTCGCCGGGCCCGGTGCGGCGGGCGGTGGCCTCCGCCAGGCGCTGCGCGTGGGCGAGTTCGGCGCGGGGCGCGAACAGGCCCCAGGCGAGGAACAGGCCGCAGCACAGGGCCGAGGTGACGACGGCGGTCACCAGGCGGTCGCGGGGCAGGGTCCGCAGGGCCGCCGTCGCCAGCAGGGCCAGGGGCGGCAGGAGTTGCAGGTAGTAGTGACCGAAGAAGTGGAACCCCGCCAGCACCGCACCGGCCGACGCGGCCGCCCACAGCCACAGCTCCCCCGCCATGGCGCGCGGCACCCTCAGGGCCCGTACCAGCGGCGGCAGCAGGCCCGCGCAGCCGACGGCCAGGAGCGCGGTGTTGGCCAGGCCCCGGGTCAGTACGTGCAGTTCGGAACCGGTGAAGGAGGCGTACGCCCCCGACCCCGTCACCGTCCAGAACAGGAAACCGGCCGGGTCGGTGACCAGCGCCGCGACCAGCACCGGCAGGACGGCCCCGGCGACGAGCCACGGCAGCCCGCCCCGCGGACCGCCGCCCGCGCGGACGCAGAGCCAGAACACCGGCAGCAGGACGGCCGCCCCCGTCTGCTTGGTGAGGAACGCGGCGGCCACTGCCACCCCCGCGGCGCCCCAGCGGCCCCGGTCCGCGCACCACATGGCGGCGGCCGTGCACGGCAGCATGAACACCTCGAAGCCCGCGGCCTGCGCGTCCTGCGGGTTGAGCCCGACGGACACCAGCAGGTAGAGCACGCCGGCTGTGCGGCCCGCGCGGTCGCCCCAACGCCGCCGGGCGAGGGAGGCGAGCAGGACGGCGGTCAGCAGTTGCGCCAGCACCGCGAGCACCCGGACCGGGGCGAGCGACTCGGAGCCGGCGAGCGCGAACGCCCCCTCGTACAGCCACGGCACCAGCGGCGGCTTGCGGTCCACGACCGTCTCGTACAGCTCGCCGCCGTGCGCCAGCAGGCGTGCCTGGACGGCGAGATAGCCCTCGTCGGGGTTCCAGAGCGGCCGGGTGAAGGAGGGCACGCGGGTGAGGCAGGCCAGGGCGGCCAGCAGGGGCAGCAGCCCGGTCCAGTAACCGCGCGCCGCCCCCCGTTCGGTTACGGAGCGTGGCGGGGAGAGGGGCTCGGCGCGCATGGGCCGTACGCTATCCGGCCCCGCATCCCCTGATGAAACGGGACATACGAGGCCGGTTGATCAGAACGGGACGCTCACGCCTTGTCGCCGTGCGGGGGGTGCTGGACCTCACCGACGGTGGTCTCCTCGTGGCGGCCGAGGCGGCTGTGGGAGCGGCCGTAGAGGAAGTAGACGACGATGCCGATCGCCATCCAGACGGCGAACCGGATCCAGGTCTCGGTGGGCAGGTTCAGCATCAGCCACAGCGAGGCCAGGACGGACACGATCGGGAGCACCGGCACCCAGGGGGTGCGGAAGGAACGGGGCAGGTCCGGGCGGGTCCTGCGCAGAATGATCACGCTGATGGCGACGATCACGAAGGCGAACAGTGTGCCGATGTTCACCAGCGCCGCGAGCTCCTGCAGGGGCGTGAAGCCCGCGAGGATCGCGATGATCACGCCGAGCAGGACGGTCGGCCGGTGCGGGGTCCTGAAGCGCGGGTGGACGCGGGAGAAGAAGCGCGGCAGCAGGCCGTCGCGGCTCATCGCGAAGAAGACCCGGGTCTGGCCGAGCAGCAGGATCATGCAGACGGTCGTCAGGCCGACGGCGGCGCCGAAGCTGATGAAGCCGGCGAACCAGGGGTGACCGGTGGCCTTGAACGCGTCGGCGAGCGGCGCGTCCACGGACAGTTCGCTGTAGTGCTGCATACCGGTGACGACGATCGACACCGCGACGTACAGGGTGGTGCAGATGAGGAGCGAGCCGAGGATGCCGCGGGGCATGTCGCGCTGGGGGTTCTTGGTCTCCTCCGCGGCGGTGGCCACGATGTCGAAGCCGATGAAGGCGAAGAAGACCACGGAGGCGGCGGTGAAGATGCCCAGCACCCCGAAGTTGGCCGGCGCCCAGCCGAACATGACCTGGATCAGCGGCGCGTCCAGGCTGTGCCCGGCCGGCACGGGCTGCGGGTCGGGGACGAACGGGTCGTAGTTGCTGCCGGTGATGAAGAAGGCCCCCGCGATGATGACGACGAGGACGACGGCCACCTTGATGGCGACGACGACGGACGTGACCCGCGCGGAGAGCTTCATGCCGACGACGAGGACGGCCGTCAGCACCAGCACCAGCGCGGCGGCGAGGATGTCGAAGCCGAAGCCTTCGGCGCTCTCCCGGGTGCCCAGATACTCCGGCAGGCTCCAGCCCGCGTTCTCCAGCAGCGAGGCGATGTACCCCGACCAGCCGACGGCCACCACCGCCGTGCCGAGCGCGAACTCCAGGACGAGGTCCCAGCCGATAATCCAGGCGGGCAGCTCGCCCAGGGCGGCGTACGAGAAGGTGTAGGCGGAGCCGGCCACCGGGACGGTGGAGGCGAACTCGGCGTAGCAGAGCGCGGCGAGGGCGCAGACGACGCCGGCGACCACGAAGGACAGCGCCACGGCCGGTCCGGCGTTGTTCTTCGCGACCGCTCCGGTGAGGACGAAGATGCCGGTGCCGATGATCACGCCGACGCCGAAGACCGTCAGGTCCAGGGCGGACAGGGACTTCTTGAGCGCGTGCTCCGGCTCCTCGGTGTCGAGGATGGACTGCTCGACCTTCTTCGTCCGGAAGAGGGTGCTGCTCACGGGGACCTCCCACGCTTGTCGTCCTCGACATGATCGAGAGGGGGCGTAGTGCGTATGCCCCGGGCCGCGCCGACTCACGCGAACGGGCCGGTACCGCCACCGCGAAGAGTGGTGATACCGGCCCATTCAGAGGGCTCCGGTCGCGCGGTCAGTCGCGCGCGGCCTCGATCTCGTCGGCGGCGCTGCGCTCGTCGAACCGCCCGTCGAGCCGGGAGACCAGGCCGGTGACCTGCCGGGCGATGTCCGGCGCGGTCAGTCCGATCTCCGCCATGACCTCGGCGCGGGAGGCGTGGTCGAGGAAGCGCGGCGGGATGCCGAAGTCACGCAGCGGTACGTCGACGCCCGCGTCCCGCAGCGCCTGCGCGACGGCCGAGCCGACGCCGCCGACACGGGAGTTGTCCTCGACGGTGACGACGACGCGGTGGCGCTCGGCGAGCGGGGCCATGGCCTCGTCGACGGGCTTGACCCAGCGCGGGTCGACGACGGTGGTGGAGATGCCCTGCTTGTCGAGGAGCGAGGCGATCTCCAGACACATCGGCGCGAGCGCGCCGACCGAGACGAGGAGCACGTCCGGGGTGGTGGTGCCGGGTTCGCGCAGCACGTCCATGCCGCCGACCCGGCCCACCGCGGGTACGGCGGGGCCGACGGCGCCCTTGGAGAAGCGCACCACGGTCGGCGCGTCGTCGACGTCGACGGCCTCGCGCAGCTGGGCGCGCACCTGCTCCGCGTCGCGCGGGGCGGCGAGCCTGAGGCCGGGGACGACCTGGAGGATCGACATGTCCCACATGCCGTTGTGGGAGGCGCCGTCGGTGCCGGTGACGCCGGCCCGGTCCAGCACGAAGGTCACACCGCACTTGTGCAGGGCGACGTCCATCAGGACCTGGTCGAAGGCGCGGTTGAGGAAGGTGGCGTACACGGCGAAGACGGGGTGCACCCCGCCGGCGGCGAGGCCCGCCGCGGAGACGGCGCCGTGCTGCTCGGCGATGCCGACGTCGTAGACCCGGTCCGGGAAGACCTTCGCGAACCGGTCGAGGCCGACGGGCTGCAGCATCGCCGCGGTGATGGCGACGACGTCCTCGCGCTCCTGGCCGATCTTGACCATCTCGTCGCCGAACACGGAGGTCCAGTCGGCGCCGGAGGAGGCGATCGGCAGGCCCGTGTCGGGGTGGATCTTGCCGACGGCGTGGAAGCGGTCGGCCTCGTCCTGGAGCGCGGGCTGGTAGCCGCGGCCCTTCTCGGTGAGGCAGTGCACGATCACGGGGCCGCCGAACCGCTTGGCGCGGGTCAGGGCCGACTCCAGGGCCTCGATGTCGTGGCCGTCGATCGGGCCGACGTACTTCAGGCCCAGGTCCTCGAACATGCCCTGCGGCGCGATGAAGTCCTTGAGGCCCTTCTTGGCGCCGTGCAGGGTGTCGTAGAGCGGCCGGCCGACCACCGGGGTGCGCTCCAGGACCTCCTTGGTGCGCGCCAGGAAACGCTCGTAGCCGTCGGTGGTGCGCAGCGTCGCGAGGTGGTTGGCGAGGCCGCCGATGGTCGGGGCGTAGGAGCGCTCGTTGTCGTTGACGACGATGACGAGGGGGCGGTCCTTGGCGTCCGCGATGTTGTTCAGCGCCTCCCAGGCCATGCCGCCGGTCAGCGCGCCGTCGCCGATCACGGCGACGACGTGGTCGTCGCGCCGGAACAGCTGGTTGGCCTTCGCCAGGCCGTCGGCCCAGCCGAGGACCGTGGAGGCGTGGCTGTTCTCGATGACGTCGTGCTCGGACTCGGCCTGCGAGGGGTAGCCGGACAGGCCGCCCTTCATCTTCAGCCGGGAGAAGTCCTGCCGCCCGGTGAGCAGCTTGTGGACGTAGGCCTGGTGGCCGGTGTCCCAGAGCACCTTGTCCTTCGGGGACTCGAACACGCGGTGCAGGGCGATGGTCAGCTCGACCACGCCGAGGTTGGGTCCGAGGTGGCCGCCGGTCTTGGAGACGGCCTCGACGAGGAAGGTCCGGATCTCCTCGGCCAGCTGGGCCAGCTCTTCCAGGCTGAGCCGGTCCAGATCGCGCGGTCCCGTGATGCGGGTCAGCAGCGGCACCCGTGCCTCCTTGCTGTAGAGCTGTTCGAGCTGTTGCCGGGCTTGTCGAGTCTAATGTTCCGCCCCGGCGCCGGGCGCCAGGGCGGTGGGTCGTACGTCACGCGTTCGGCCCTACCCAACGGGAGCCGCTTCTACGACATGACAGTGCCCGGCACCTTGCCGGTGCCGGGCACTGTCCTCACGGGGGTCGCTACGCGCGACCCGCCGTCTTCTGCGTCTTGCGGGTGATCGAGTCGATGACCACCGTCGTCAGCAGCACACCGGCCGTGATCATGTACTTGACCGGCTCGGCGATGGACTCCAGCTGGAGGCCGTACTGGATGGAGACGATCACCAGCACACCCAGCAGCGCGTTCCAGGTGCGGCCGCGGCCACCGAAGAGGCTGGTGCCACCGATGACCGCCGCGGCGATCGCGTTCATCAGCAGGTCGCCGGTGCCGGCGCTCTGGTTGGCGGACGCGATCTTCGAGGCCAGGAACAGACCGCCGATCGCGGCGAACCCGCCGGAGATCGCGAACACCGAGATCCGGACGGCCGTGACGTTGATGCCGGCACGCCGGGACGCCTCGACGCTGCCACCGAGGGCGAAGATCTTGCGACCGTAGGCGGTCCGGCGGAGCACGAAGTCCGTGCCCACCAGGAACACCAGGAAGATCACGGTCGCCAGCGGCAGGCCCTTGTACTGGTTGTACATGAACGCCGCGGCGAAGGAGATCAGCGCGAGCAGACCCGTCCGCATCAGGGTGTCGCTCATCGGCCGGGACGGCACACCCGCCGCCTCACGGCGCCGGTTGCCGAGGAACGAGCTGATGAAGAAGAGCGCGGTCACGACGGCGGCCAGACCGTAGGCGGCGGCGACGTCCGTGAAGAAGTACGTCGTCAGCTTGCCGATGAAGCCGTCGCTGTCGAGGTTGATCGTGCCGTTCTCGCCCAGCGTCTGGAGCATGAAGCCGAGCCAGAAGAGCAGACCGGCCAGCGTCACGGCGAAGGCCGGGGCGCCGAGCACCGCGAAGAAGAAGCCGTGGAGCGCGCCGATGGCGGCACCCGCGACGATGGCGAACAGCACCGCCGCCCACTCCGGCCAGCCCTGGTTCACCGCGAGCACGGCCGCGATGGCGCTGGAGGCGCCGCTGACCGAGCCGACCGACAGGTCGATCTCGCCGAGCAGCAGCACGAACACGATGCCGACCGAGATCATGCCGGTGCCGACCATCGTGACGGTGATGTCGTTGATGTTCTGCGCGGACAGGAACGCGGAGTTCAGGCTCTGGAAGACGATGCAGATGATGATCAGGCCGACGACGACCGGGATGGAGCCCAGCTCACCCGCCTTCATCTTGCGCTTGAACTCGCCGACGTAGCCCGCGAGGCCCTGCTCGCGCACCAGCAGACGGGGGTCGACCGCGGTGACCGCGGCGGCGGCCGCCTCGGGGTTCTCGACGGCCTGTCCGTCCGCCGCGGGCGTGGAGGTCTTGTCGATGCTCACTTGGAAACCTCCCCGGTCGTGCGCGCCGCACGGCGGGTCACGGCGTTGTCGGTGGCGCCCGTGATGGCGGAGATGATCTCCTCCTGCGAGGTCGTCTTGACCTCGAAGACACCGTTGTTACGGCCCAGACGCAGCACCGCCACCTTGTCGGCGACGGCCTTGACGTCGGCCATGTTGTGGCTGATCAGGATCACGGCGTGGCCGCGCTCCCGCAGCCGCTCCACCAGGTCGAGGACCTGAGCGGTCTGCTCGACGCCGAGGGCGGCGGTCGGCTCGTCGAGGATGACGAGCTTGGGCTCGCCGAGCATCGAGCGCGCGATGGCCACGGTCTGGCGCTGACCGCCGGAGAGCGAGGCGATCGGGATGCGCACGCTGGGGATGCGGATCGAGAGCGTCGTGAGGAGCTCGCGCGCGCGGCGCTCCATCTCGACCTCGTCCAGGACGCCCCACTTCCTCAGCTCACGGCCGAGGAACAGGTTGCCGACGACATCGATGTTGTCGCACAGCGCGAGGTCCTGGTAGACGGTCGCGATGCCCAGGGACTGGGCGTCGTACGGCCTGTTGATCGAAACGGCCTTGCCGTCCCATTCGATGACACCCTCATCGATGGGGTGCACGCCGGCGATCGTCTTCACCAGCGTGGACTTTCCGGCGCCGTTGTCGCCGACGAGGGCGACCACCTCACCGGCGTGGACCTCAAGCTCTACGTCGGTGAGCGCCTGGACGGCACCGAAACGCTTGGAGACCCCGCGCAACGCCAGCACGGGCGTAGCGGACACGTGAACCATCTCCTTCGCCGCCTGACCCGGCGGGAGGTTGTGCAGAAAGACTGGGGGGATGTTCCGTCCGGCGCCCCGGGACTAGCTTGCGGGGCTGTGTGTGACGCGGGGCGCCGGAGGAGCCTGTGGTGCGGCCGTCACCGGACGGGAACCCCGAAGCGGGTTCCCGTGCGCGGAGAGGGGCCCGAACCGTGTCAGCCGCCGATGCCGAGCTTGTCGCAGGCAGCCTTGTAGTTGCCGGCGCAGATCTCGTCGGTGGTGTAGATGCCGTCCTTGATCACGGTGTCGTTGATGTTCTCCTTGGTCAGGGAGATCACCGGGACCAGGACCGACGGGACGTCCTTGGCGCTCGCGCTGGAGACCTTGTCCTTGGCGATGGCGCCCAGGTCCTCACCCTTGGCCAGGGCGACCGCCATCTCGGCGGCGACCTCGGCCTCCTGCGGGTAGGACTTGTAGACGCTCATGAACTGCTGGTCCATGATGATGCGCTGCACGGCGGCGAGCTCGGCGTCCTGGCCGGTGACCGGGATGTCGTCGATGCCCGCGGCCTTCAGCGCGGTGATGATGCCACCGGCCATGCCGTCGTTGGCGGAGTAGACACCGGCGATCTTGCCCTTGCCGAGCGCCGTGATCGACGCCTCCATGTTGGCGTTGGCGTTGTCCGGCGACCACTCCTTGGTGTCGAACTCCTTGCCGATCTTGACCTTGCCGTCGAGAACGGAGTGCGCGCCCTTCTTGAACATGGCGGCGTTCGGGTCGGTGACCGAACCGTTCATCATGACGATCTGGCTGTCCTTGGCCTTGGCGCCCAGGGCCTGGAGCAGGGCCTCGCCCTGGGTCCGGCCGACCTCCTCGTTGTCGAACGAGGTGTAGGCGCTGATCGGGCCCTCGGCGAGGCGGTCGTAGGCGACGACCTTGATGCCGGCGTCGGCGGCCTTCTGCACGGAGTTCTTGATCGCCTTGGCGTCCACGGCGTCCAGGATCAGCACGTCCACCTTGTTGGTGATCATCGTGTCGACCTGCTGGGCCTGGAGGTTGGCGTCCTGGCGGGCGTTGTTGTACTGGATCTCCGCCTTGTTGTCCGTCAGCTCCTTGATCTTCTTCTCGATCAGCGGCCGGTCGAACTTCTCGTAACGCGCGGTCTTGTTCTCCGGCAGGAGCAGGCCGATCTTGATGTTGTCGCCCTTGGCGGCAGAGGAGCTGCCGGCGTCCTTGTCGCCGCCCGCTTCCTCAGCGCTGCCACAGGCAGCCAGCGAGACGGCCATCGCACCGGCGGCAACGGCAATGGCGGCACGACGCATACGCATGTTCACTTCTAAACCTCCCTGACGAGGCCGCGTCGTTGCGGCCGAGGTGGCTGGAAGTCAACTCGGCCGCGCGTTCGGCGTCAAGAAGTAAATCCTTAACGGGTTGGCAACGGTGCCAACCGTTCTCTAAGTGAAGGCAGCTGCGACGGCCGGAAGTGGCCCCCCGACACCGCCGTCCAAAAGGGTTGAATCGCCCATCTCGCTGAGAGCGAGGGCGAGCGCCCCGAGCACCTCCGCACGGCCGCCAAGTACCCCTGGAAGAATGGACAGTTGGCGTGCGGCACTGGGAATCGCGTAGCGGCCCACGGACTCTCTTATGGGCCCGAGCACCAACTCCCCGGCCTCGGCGAGATCACCGCCCAGGACCACCCGGCTCGGGTTCAGCAGGTTGCACAAGTTCGCGACTCCGCTGCCGATATGACGGCCGACATCCGCGATCACCCGACGGCATCCCGGGTCCCCCTCCCGCGCCAGCCGCACGACGCCCTCCATCGTCAGGTCGCTGCCGTGACTGGACTGGAGGAGCGGGAGCACGTAGCGGGCGGCGGTGAAGGTCTCCAGGCAGCCCCGGTTGCCGCAGCGGCAGACGGGACCCGATTCGTCAAGTGTAATATGTCCGATTTCACCGGCGGTGCCGCCCGGCCCCCGGTAGATCTTCCCGTCGATCACCAGACCCGCGCCGACACCGCTGGCGACCTTGATGTACGCGAGGTCGCGCACGCCCTTGCCGCCGCCCCAGACCAGCTCGCCGAGGGCACCCAGATTGGCGTCGTTGTCGACGTGCACCGGTACGCCGAGCCGCCCCCGCAGCTCCTCGGCGGGCCGGGCACCGGTCCAGCCGGGCAGGATCGAGGTCGACCCCAGCGTCCCGGACTCGACGTCGATCGGTCCGGGGACACCGAGGCCCACGCCGGCGATCTTGCCGCGGTCCACCCCCGTCGCCGCGATCAGACGGCTGATCAGCTCCTCGGCCCGGTCGAATCCCTGTGCCGCGGAGGAGTCGACGTCCAGCGGCTCGGACTCCTCGGCCAGCACCTGGTGGGCGAGGTTCCCGACCGCCACCCTCAGATGGGTGTGGCCGAAGTCGACGCCGATGACGATCCCGGCGTCGCCGCTGAGCGAGACGCTGCGGGCCCGGCGGCCGCCCGCGGAGGTCGGTGTGACCTCGACCGTCCCGCCGTCCTTGAGCTCACGGACGATATTGGAGACCGTCGCCGCGGACAGACCGGTCGTCCTTGCGATCTCCGCCTGGGTGAGGGATCCGGCCAGCCGTACGGCTCGGACCACCCGTTCCAGGTTGGCTCGGTGCAGCGACGACTGCGACCCCGGAGTCTCCACGACGACCTCCTGCGCGCGGGACCGCTTCGGCGAGGCCCCGTCTATGTCCAACTAGTGAACTCTAAGCTGAGCCGTTCGGGTTGCCTCCCGTCAAGAGGTTGAACAGTTTCAGGGGGCCGGGCGCACGCCACACACACCGCTTCCTGGGCGGGGAGCGGTGTGCGTGCGAACGGCTACGAGGCGTTACTCCCGTTACTTCAGGGTTGCCGAAGTCAGACCCGCCTGCACCTGGCGCTGGAAGGACAGGTACACGACCAGCATCGGGATCATCGCGATGGTCACACCCGCGAACAGTACGGGCAGGTCGGAGGCGTAACCCTGCTGCTGCTGGAGCTGGATCAGTCCCTGGGTCAGGACGTAGCGCTCCGGATCGTCGCCGCTCTGCGGCTGCATCAAAACCGTCGGCAGGATGAACTGGTTCCACTGCCCGAGCGTGTTGAAGATCCCCACGCTGATCAGTCCCGGTTTGGCCATCGGCAGCATGACCTGGAAGAACGTCCGGGTGTGCGAGGCCCCGTCCAGGATCGCCGCCTCGAACACCGCCGTCGGCAGCGTCCGGAAGAAGGCGTGCATGAAGAACACCGTGAACGGCATCGAGTAGGCGACGTAGACCAGGATCAGACCCTGGTAGGTGTTCAGCATGTCCAGCCGCTTCACCATGAAGAACAGCGGGACCAGGGCCAGGAACACCGGGAACATCGCGCCGGCCACGAAGAAGTAGTACAGCAGCCGGTTGCCCCAGAACCGGTAGCGCGCCAGCACGTAGGCGGCCATGGAGCCGAACAGCATGGTCAGCGGCACCGAGAAGGCCAGCACCAGGACCGTGTTGAGGAAGTAGTCGCCGATGCCCTTGTCCCACGCGCGCGTGAACACGTCGAGGGACCAGTTCCGCGGCCAGCCGAAGGCCGAGCCCGCGATCTGCGAGTCGGTCTTGAAGGAGCTGAGGATCAGCCACAGCAGCGGCAGGACGATCATCAGGGCCCAGAGGGCGAGGAACCCGTGCGAGAACGCGTTCAGCACCACGCCCTCGCCGCGCCGGTCGCCGGCCCGCTCCGGGGGCCGGGACGCGGGCTCCTTGGCGAGGGTGGGGGCGTTCTCCTTGATGGGTGCGCTCATCGTCGTCTCTCCCGCTCAGAACTCGACGCGCTCGCGGCGGGTGGCGCGCAGCATGACCACGGACAGGATCAGGGTGAGAAGCAGCATGACGACGCCCATGGCGCAGGCGTAGCCGCTCTTCCCGTAGTAGAGGAAGTTGCGCATCATCACCGTCGACATGACCTCGCTGGCGTGGTCCGGTCCGCCACCGAACTCGCCCGAGGTCATGGTGGAGACCAGGATGAACATGTCCATCGCCGCGATCCCCAGGTAGACCCACGCGGTCTGCACGGAGTCCCACAGCAGCGGCAGCGTGATGCGGAAGAACGACTGGGCCCGTCCGGCACCGTCGATCAGGGCGGCCTCGTAGATGTCCCTCGGGATGGACTGCATCGCGGCGGAGAACAGCACCAGATAGAACCCGACACCGTGCCAGACCACGACCAGGATCAGTGCCCACAGCACGAAATCGGGTTCGTTGAGCCACTCGACCGGATCGTTCGCGTCGACCAGGCCCAGCTTCACCAGGAAGCCGTTCAGCATGCCGCCACTGTCGCTGCGGTACACGGCGCCGAACAGCACCGCGAGAATGGCCAGCGACAGTACCTGCGGGAAGAAGTACACGACCTTGTAGAACCTGGAACCGGCCACGCCCGAGACCCCGCCGGCCCGGCTGCGCCCGCCCGCGTTCAGCATGAAGGCGAAGAACAGCGCGAGCAGAATGGTGATCACCGGGATGAAGACCAGGAACAGGATGTTGTGCCAGATGGCACCCATGAAGATGTCGTCCTGCAACAAGGCCCTGTAGTTGTCGAGACCGACGAAGTCGAAGGTCTGCGACTGGCCCTTCCAGTCGGTCAGGGAGTACCCGAACGTCTGGATGTACGGCCAGATCACGAACGTCAGATAAAGCACCACGGGAACCAGGAGAAATCCCGCGACGAACCGGTACTGCCCTTTACGCATGAAACCTGCCCCTGCTGTCCCGATCCAAAGGGGCGCGGAGAACCGCGCGACGAGCCGGAGAAGGCCCGCGCCGCGCGGTTCCCCGCACCTCTACGGCACTCCCCGGAGAACTACTCCCGACGGTTCTTCTCGGACGCGGGATCCTCCGCCGCCTTGTTCACCGCGGCCTGCGCCCGCTTCAGCCACTCCTTGGGCTGAATTCGCTTCGCCATGAGCTCGTTGGACGCGTTCTGGATCGCGGTGTCCATCTCGCTGTACCACTCGGTGTACAGGAAGCGGAAGGTGTTGTCCCCGGCCGCCTTGGACGCCTCGACCGTGGACTGCGTACCGGGCCGCAACTGGACGCTGGGGTCGACACCGTCCTGGAGGATGGTCAGCGAGTTCGCCTCCTTGGCGAACAGCGTCGACCACTCCCGCGACAGCATCATCCGCACGAACTCCTTGGCGGCCGGCAGGTTGTTCGCCTTGGACGGGATGATGAACGGCTCGCCGGAGCCGGCGCGGATCGCCTCGAACGGCATCACGCTGTCCGGCAGCACCGGCATGGGCAGGAACTTCATGTCGAAGTCGGGCGGCGTCTGCTTGAGTTGCTCGTTCTCCAGCCACGAACCGCTGGTGATGAACGCGGACTTGTACTGGTTCCACCGGGTCTGCGACTCGGTGTGGGTCAGCCCGTTGGTGCCGGGCATCAGGTAGCCCTTTTCGACGACCTCGTAGACGGCCTCGACGGCGGCCTGCGCCGCGTCGGAACCGACGAACGCCTTCGGGTCGAGGTTGTCGATCGCCTTCATGGCGTCCAGACCGCCCTTCTTGGCGATCAGGTCCATGATGGCGACGTTGATGTAGTACGGGTACTTGCCCTGGTGCGCGAGACCGCCGATGCCCTGGGACTTCGCGTCCTTGCAGATGGCGAGGAAGTCGTCCCAGGTCTTCGGCTCCTCCCAGCCCTTCTCCTTGAAGAGCTTTCCGGAGTACCAAAGGCCCCACACCGTGTAGATGTAGTTGAGGGCGACGACCTTGCCCCCCTGCAGACCCGGGTCCAGCGTGCCGGGAATGACGGTGTCGCGGACCTTCTTCGAGGGGTCGTCCACGCTCGGCGCGTCCAGCACCTCGGCGAGATCGAGCAGCTGGCCGTTCTTGTACAGCACATCGATCTTGATCTTCTGGGCACCGGAGTTGTCCACGATGTCCGGCGGGTTGCCCGCGTTGAAGCGGGGCTGCAGCTTGCCGGTGATCTCCTGGGTTCCGGTGTGCGTGGAGGTGACGTTCCACTTCTTCTGGAACGCGGCCTCCCACGCCTTGGCGTAGTCGTCGCCATAGCCGCCCTTGAAGATGACGACGTCGAGCTTGCTGCCCTCCTTCACGCCGAACGGGTTGTCCTTCGACGTCTTGCCCTTGGTGTCGCCGCCCGACGATTCGTCACCCCCGCCACCACTGGCGCATGCGGAAACGAAGCTCATCGCGGGTACGGTGACCAGGCCGAGCGCCGCGGACCGTTTGATCAGTGCGCGGCGGCCGACACCCTCGGTGCCGGAGTTCTCTGCGGATGGGGATCCCATGCTCAAGTCCTCGCCTTCTGAACAGGACTCAGGCGGTGAACCGGATCCTCCCCGGCACCGCGGTCGGTCATGCAGGGTCGTGCGGGAAGTGCGCGTCATGTGAATCGCCGACAGGTATAGTCCACTTCACGCCAGTGGAGCAAGATCGAATGCAAGGTTCACCGTCGGTCTTTTCCGAGTTGAGACCTCGCGGAAATGCGAGTCCCCGACAGGATCCCTGCCTGAAGAATTCAGGACATGCCGCCCCTAACGACTCGGTCAACACCCTTGACAGCCGCGACCACTTGGGTCACTACTGGTCCTTGCGCACAGAGTTTGACAACGTTGTCCACAGCGCGCAGGGAGTGGGTTGGCGGATGCGCCACAGAGTTCGGCACAGATGGAGTACGGCGGTCGGAACGGCGGCCGCCCTTGTCATGGCCGTCGGTTCACAGGGCGTTGCCGTCGCCCTGCCGGAGGCACCCGCCGCCGACCGGGAGTTCACGTCCTCGTTCGAGTCCGGTGAGCCGGAGCCGGACTGGCTGAACACGGTCGACACCGCACCGGACGGCAGCAAGCGTGCCTCCGGCGTGGACGGCGGCTACAGCAGCGGCATTCCGGGCAACGTGACCGACCACGTCACCGATGTCCGGGCGAACGGCGAGAACACCGGTGCCGGCGAGGTGAAGGGGAACCTGGTCGACACCGAGCCCACCACCAAGTGGCTCACCTTCACGCCCACGGGCTGGGTCGAGTTCGACTTCGACAAGCCGGTGAAACTGGCCCGGTACGCCCTCACTTCGGCCAACGACCACGACGAACGCGATCCGGCCGACTGGACGCTCCAGGGCTCCACGGACGGCACGGACTGGAAGACCCTGGACACCCGCTCCGGCGAATCCTTCTCGGAGCGTTTCCAGACGAAGACGTACGACATCGCGGAGACCGCCGCCGCCGAGTTCCGGTACTACCGGCTGGACATCACCAAGAACAACGGCGGAACCATTCTGCAGTTGGCGGACGTGCAGTTCTCCAACGGCGGCAGCGACGGCCCCGTGCCCCAGGACATGCTGTCGCTGGTCGACCGCGGTCCGAGCGGCTCGCCCACCGCGAAGTCCGGCGCCGGCTTCACCGGCAAGCGCGCGCTGCGCTACGCCGGCCGGCACACCGCGGACGGCCGCGCCTACTCGTACAACAAGGTCTTCGACGTCGACGTGGCCGTCGGCCGGGACACCGAGCTCTCGTACCGGGTCTTCCCCTCGATGGCGGACGGCGACCTGGACTACGACGCCACGAACGTCTCCGTCGACCTCGCCTTCACCGACGGCACGCACCTCAGCGGCCTCGGCGCGAAGGACCAGCACGGCTTCGGGCTCACCCCGCGCGCGCAGGGCGAGGCCAAGGTGCTCTACGTCAACCAGTGGAACAACGTCGCCTCGCGCATCGGTTCGGTCGCGGCGGGCAAGACCGTCGACCGCATCCTGGTGGCGTACGACTCCCCCGCCGGCCCGGCGAGGTTCCGCGGCTGGGTGGACGATGTCTCGCTGGCCGTGAAGGCGCCCGAGAAGCCCAAGGCGCACGTGTCGGACTACGCGCTCACCACGCGCGGCACCAACTCCAGCGGCGGCTTCTCGCGCGGCAACAACTTCCCCGCGACCGCCGTGCCGCACGGCTTCAACTTCTGGACTCCGGTGACCAACGCCGGCTCGCTCAGCTGGCTGTACGACTACGCACGTGCGAACAACGCCGACAACCTGCCGACGGTCCAGGCGTTCAGCGCCAGCCATGAGCCGAGCCCCTGGATGGGCGACCGGCAGACCTTCCAGGTGATGCCGTCCGCCGCCTCCGGCACCCCGGACATCGCCCGTACGGCGCGCGCGCTGCCCTTCCGGCACGAGAACGAGGTCGCGCGGCCGCACTACTACGGAGTGCGCTTCGAGAACGGCCTGAAGGCCGAGATGACCCCGACGGACCACGCGGCGATGCTCCGGTTCACCTACCCGGGTGACGACGCGAGCGTCCTGTTCGACAACGTGACCGACCAGGCCGGCCTGACCCTGGACAAGGAGACCGGCGTCGTGACCGGCTACTCGGACGTGAAGTCCGGGCTGTCGGCGGGCGCGACCCGGCTCTTCGTCTACGGCACCTTCGACAAGCCGGTGAAGGAGGGCTCGTCCAGCGGGGTGAAGGGCTACCTGCGCTTCGACGCGGGCGCCGACCGCACGGTCACGCTGCGCCTGGCGACCTCGCTGATCAGCGTCGACCAGGCCAAGGACAACCTGCGCCAGGAGATGCCGGAGGGCACCTCCTTCGAGGCCGTCAAGGCCAAGGCCCAGCGGCTGTGGGACCGGCTGCTCGGCAAGGTCGAGGTCGAGGGCGCGACGCCGGACCAGCTGACCACGCTGTACTCCAGCCTCTACCGGCTGTACCTGTACCCCAACTCCGGCTTCGAGAAGGTCGGTTCCACGTACAAGTACGCCTCCCCCTTCTCGCCGATGACGGGCCCGGACACCCCGACCCACACCGGCGCGAAGATCGTGGACGGCAAGGTGTACGTCAACAACGGCTTCTGGGACACCTACCGCACGACCTGGCCGGCCTACTCGCTGCTGACGCCCCGCCAGGCGGGTGAGATGGTCGACGGCTTCGTGCAGCAGTACAAGGACGGCGGCTGGACCTCGCGCTGGTCCTCGCCGGGCTACGCGGACCTGATGACGGGCACCTCCTCGGACGTCGCGTTCGCGGACGCGTACGTCAAGGGCGTCGACTTCGACGAGAAGGCGGCGTACGACGCGGCGGTGAAGAACGCCACGGTCGTGCCGCCGTCGTCGGGTGTGGGCCGCAAGGGCATGGCGACCTCCCCCTTCCTGGGCTACACCGGCACCGAGACGCACGAGGGCCTGTCGTGGGCGCTGGAGGGCTACCTCAACGACTACGGCATCTCCCGGATGGGCCGGACGCTGTACGAGAAGACCGGGGAGAAGCGCTACAAGGAGGAGTCGGAGTACTTCCTCGACCGCGCCCAGGACTACGTGAACCTCTTCGACTCCGAGGCCGGGTTCTTCCAGGGCCGCGACGCCCAGGGTGACTGGCGGGTGGAGTCCTCGAAGTACGACCCGCGGGTCTGGGGCCACGACTACACCGAGACCAACGGCTGGGGCTACGCCTTCACCGCCCCGCAGGACAGCCGGGGGCTCGCCAACCTCTACGGCGGCCGCGACGGGCTCGGCGACAAGCTCGACGAGTACTTCGCGACGCCGGAGACGGCCTCGCCGGAGTTCGTCGGCTCGTACGGCGGCGTCATCCATGAGATGACGGAGGCGCGGGACGTCCGGATGGGCATGTACGGGCACTCCAACCAGGTCGCCCACCACGCGATCTACATGTACGACGCGGCCGGACAGCCCTGGAAGGCGCAGGAGAAGGTCCGCGAGGTGCTGTCGCGCCTGTACACCGGCAGCGAGATCGGCCAGGGCTACCACGGTGACGAGGACAACGGCGAGCAGTCGGCCTGGTTCCTCTTCTCCGCGCTCGGCTTCTACCCGCTGGTGATGGGCAGCGGCGAGTACGCGGTCGGCTCCCCGCTGTTCACCAAGGCCACGGTCCACCTGGAGAACGGTCGCGACCTCGTGGTCAAGGCGCCGAAGAACAGCGCGAAGAACATCTATGTGCAGGGGCTCAAGGTCAACGGCCGCAGCTGGACGTCGAC
This sequence comes from Streptomyces sp. NPDC002309, assembly GCF_053593375.1. Classification (NCBI taxonomy): domain Bacteria; kingdom Bacillati; phylum Actinomycetota; class Actinomycetes; order Kitasatosporales; family Streptomycetaceae; genus Streptomyces; species Streptomyces sp. NPDC002309. The sequence goes on from NZ_JBSFCI010000010.1 coordinate 152,756, forward strand.
CTCCCTGCCGCACTCGCTGCTGGCGAAGGGCGGTGTGCTGGAGTTCGACATGGGTCCGAAGCCGTCCAAGTGGGGCACCGGCAAGAACGCGGCCCCGGTCTCCGTCACCCAGGACGACAAGGTCCCGGCGCCTCGCTCGGACCTGACCACGGGCGAGGGCGCGCTCTTCGACAACACCTCGGCGACGCACGCGAGCGTGACGTCCGTGGACCTGCCGGTGTCCGGGCGGGCGAAGGCCGTGCAGTACACGCTGACGTCCGCGGACCACACCAAGGCCCCGACCGGCTGGAAGCTCCAGGGCTCGGCGGACGGCACGACGTGGCGGACGCTGGACGATCGCACGGGCGAATCCTTCCGGTGGGACCGGCAGACACGGGCGTTCTCCGTGCCGCGCGCCGGTGACTACGCGGCGTACCGCCTGGTCATGACCGGTGGGGAGGCGACGCTCTCGGAGATCGAGCTGCTCGGCCGGTAGGGAAACCGGGATCCGGTGCGGCGCTTCCCGCGTGCTACTTTGCGGGAAGCGCCGCTTCCGCTTTGCGCCTCCGCCCACGTCGTCACCGTAGGATCACAGGGAGCGGGCCTTCTTCACCTGGGAGCCTCGCCCGCTGGGGGGGCACGACGGTCGAACAGTGGAGGCATCGGCACCATGGACGAGGGACAGCCCCCCGGCGAGGACTCTCTGAAGGCGGCCGCGGACGCGTTCGAGCAGCTGCGTCCCCGGCTGTTCGGTATCGCTTACCGCATCCTGGGCAGCGCCTCCGAGGCCGAGGACGTGGTGCAGGAAGTGTGGATGCGCTGGCAGGACGCCGACCGCAGCGCGGTCCAGGAGCCCCCCGCGTTCCTGGCGAAGATCACCACGCGGCTGGCGATCAACGTCGCCCAGTCGGCGCGGGTCCGTCGTGAGGCCTATGTCGGGCCGTGGCTGCCGGAGCCCGTGGACACCAGCGCGGATCCGCAGGTCGGCGCGGAGCGCGGAGAGGCGCTGGAGCTGGCCATGCTGCTGGTCCTGGAGAAGCTGAACCCGGTGGAGCGGGCCGCCTACGTGCTGCGGGAGGCGTTCGGCTACGCCTACGACGAGATCGCCAACATGCTGCGGCTCAGTCAGGCCAATACCCGCCAGATCGTCAGCCGGTCGCGCAAGCGCCTGTCCGCCGAGCGGCGGGCACCCGTCGACACGGCGCAGTACCGGCGTCTGCTGGACGCCTTCATGGCCGCCGCGCGCCATGGTGACGTCGCCGCCCTGGAGAGCGTGCTCTCCGCCGACGCGGTCGCCTACGCCGACGGCAACGGCATGCGCGGCGTGGCCCGCGTGAAGATCGTGGGCGCCCACCGGGTGGCCATGATCTGCGCCTCCGCCAAGAAGTTCTTCCCCCGTGCGGAGTACCGCGTGGTGGATGCCAACGGCATGCCCAGCGCGCTGGTGATGCAGGACGGGGCCACCGTCGCCCTGGTGAGCCTCACCGTGGGGCCGGACGGCATCGACGGGGTCTACTGGGTCCTGACCCCCGAGAAGCTGTGGGCCTACGCGGAGTCGGCCCACTGGCAGACCGACCGCCCTTAGCGGTCCCCGGACGCGGCGAGGGCCGCGCCTTCCGGATCCACCAGGCGGTGCCGGCAGCCGGGGCTCCCCGGACATGGCGAGGGCCGCACCTTTCCGGATCCACCAGGGCGTGTTCCGGCAGCCGGGGCTCCCCGGACGCGGCGAGGGCCGCACCCCCGGTTGCCCGGGGGTGCGGCCCTCGCCGTGGTGTCCGGACCCTTACTTGCGGATCAGGTTGCGCAGCACGTACTGCATGATGCCGCCGTTGCGGTAGTAGTCGGCCTCACCCGGGGTGTCGATGCGGACGACCGCGTCGAACTCGACACCGGTGTCGGTGGTGACCTTCACCGTGCGCGGCGTGGTGCCGTTGTTCAGCTCCTCGACACCGGTGAAGGAGAAGGTCTCCTCGCCGGTCAGGCCGAGGGAGGCCGCGGACTGGCCCTCCGGGAACTGGAGCGGCAGGACGCCCATGCCGATCAGGTTCGAGCGGTGGATGCGCTCGTACGACTCGGCGATGACGGCCTTGACGCCGAGCAGCGCGGTGCCCTTGGCCGCCCAGTCGCGCGACGAGCCGGAGCCGTACTCCTTGCCCGCGAGGACGACCAGGGGGATGCCCTGCTCGATGTAGTTGCGGGAGGCGTCGTAGATGAACGCGACCGGGGCGCCGTCCTGCGTGAAGTCGCGGGTGTAGCCGCCCTCGGTGCCCGGCGCGATCTGGTTGCGCAGGCGGATGTTGGCGAACGTACCGCGGATCATGACCTCGTGGTTGCCGCGGCGGGAGCCGTAGCTGTTGAAGTCGCGGCGCTCGACGCCGTGCTCCGTGAGGTACTGGCCGGCGGGGGTGTCGGCCTTGATGGCGCCGGCCGGGGAGATGTGGTCGGTGGTGACGGAGTCGCCCAGCTTGGCGAGCACCCGGGCACCGGCGATGTCCTCGACCGGGGACGGCTCCATCCGCATGCCCTCGAAGTAGGGGGGCTTGCGGACGTAGGTGGACTCGGCGTCCCACTCGAAGGTGTTGCCGGTCGGGATCGGCAGCGCCTGCCACTGGGCGTCGCCCGCGAAGACGTCGCTGTAGGACTTGGCGAACATGTCCTCGCCGATGGCGCTGGCGACGACGTCGTTGACCTCGGCCTCGGTCGGCCAGATGTCGTCGAGGTAGACCGGCTTGCCGTCCTGGTCGGTGCCCAGGGCGTCCTTGGTGATGTCCACCTTCATGGAGCCGGCGAGCGCGTAGGCGACGACCAGCGGCGGCGACGCCAGGTAGTTCATCTTGACGTCGGGGTTGATGCGGCCCTCGAAGTTCCGGTTGCCGGAGAGGACCGAGGTGACGGCGAGGTCGTGGTCGTTGACGGCCTGGGAGACCTCCTCCGGCAGCGGGCCGGAGTTGCCGATGCAGGTGGTGCAGCCGTAGCCGACGAGGTTGAAGCCGACCTTGTCGAGGTACGGGGTCAGGCCCGACTTCTCGAAGTAGTCGGTGACGACCTTGGAGCCCGGGGCGAGCGTGGTCTTGACCCACGGCTTGCGGGTCAGGCCCTTCTCCACCGCCTTCTTGGCCACCAGGGCGGCGGCGACCATGACGTACGGGTTGGAGGTGTTGGTGCAGGAGGTGATGGCCGCGACGGTCACCGCACCGTGGTCGATCTCGTACGACGAGCCGTCGGGGGCGGTCACGGTGACCGGGTTGGACGGGGTGCCGTTCGGGGCGACGGCCGGGGCGTCGGAGGCCGGGAAGGACTCCTGGCCCGCCTCGTCCACGGCGTCGACGTAGTTGCGCACGTCCTGCTTGAACTGCTCGGCGGCGTTCGCGAGGACGATGCGGTCCTGCGGGCGCTTCGGGCCGGCGATGGAGGGGACGACCGTGGAGAGGTCGAGCTCCAGCTTCTCGGAGAAGTCCGGCTCGGCGGCCGGGTCCAGCCACAGGCCCTGCTGCTTGGCGTACGCCTCGACGAGCGCGACCTGCTGGTCCGAGCGGCCGGTCAGACGCAGGTAGTTCAGGGTCTCGTCGTCGATCGGGAAGATCGCGGCGGTGGAGCCGAACTCCGGCGACATGTTGCCGATGGTGGCGCGGTTGGCGAGGCTCGTGGCCGCCACACCCTCGCCGTAGAACTCGACGAACTTGCCGACGACGCCGTGCTTGCGGAGCATCTCGGTAATGGTCAGCACGAGGTCGGTGGCGGTGGTGCCCGGCTTGAGCTCACCGGTGAGCTTGAAGCCGACGACGCGCGGGATGAGCATCGAGACCGGCTGGCCGAGCATCGCGGCCTCGGCCTCGATGCCGCCGACGCCCCAGCCGAGGACGCCGAGGCCGTTGACCATGGTGGTGTGCGAGTCGGTGCCGACCAGGGTGTCGGGGTACGCCTTGCCGTCGCGGACCATGACGACGCGGGCGAGGTGCTCGATGTTCACCTGGTGGACGATGCCGGTGCCCGGCGGGACGACCTTGAACTCGTCGAAGGCGGTCTGGCCCCAGCGCAGGAACTGGTAGCGCTCCTTGTTGCGGCCGTACTCCAGGTCGACGTTCTGCTTGAAGGCGTCGTGGGTGCCGAACTTGTCGGCGATGACGGAGTGGTCGATGACCAGCTCGGCCGGGGCGAGCGGGTTGATCTTCGCCGGGTCGCCGCCGAGCTCCTTGACGGCCTCACGCATGGTGGCGAGGTCGACGACACAGGGCACGCCGGTGAAGTCCTGCATGATCACGCGGGCCGGCGTGAACTGGATCTCCTGGGACGGCTGGGCCTGCGAGTCCCAGCCGCCGAGGGCACGGATGTGGTCGGCGGTGATGTTCGCGCCGTCCTCGGTGCGGAGCAGGTTCTCCAGCAGGACCTTAAGGCTGTAGGGGAGCCGGGCCGAGCCCTCCACCTTGTCCAGGCGGAAGATCTCGTACGACTCGTCGCCCACCTGCAACGTGCTGCGGGCGTCGAAGCTGTTCGCCGACACGACGGTCTCCTTCATTCATGTGCGCGTACCACCGCATCCTGCCGCCACGCCGACCTGGCCGATCCGCTAAGGTAAGGCTAAGTTAGGTAGCCCTTACCGATGGACCGACGAGGCACGCAGCCGCGGTGCGCCTCGGCAGATATCTCGATGTCGAGATAACTCTAGTACACGGGGGCTGGATGGTCATGCCCGGACCCGGTGTGATCTCCTTCGCCCCGCCCACGCGCCCACGCGCGCGTCGCTCCGCGCGAGCCCTCTCTTTCAGTCGTCGGTGCGGGAAGCTCGCAGTCATCGGTGCGCCACGCTTGCGGTCGCCGGCGCGGGAAGCTCCCGGACATCGGTGGGCGAAGTTTTCGGTCATCAGTGCGCGAAGCCGGGGTATCCGAAGGTGAGCCGGCGAGGCCGGCGAGAACCGAGACGGAGGCGCAGATGCCACTCACGTTCCGCAAGAGCTTCCAGATCCTGCCCGGGGTGCGACTGAACATCAACCGGCGCTCCTGGTCCATCACGACCGGCGGCAGGAAGGGACCGCGGCACACCCACAGCAGCACCGGACGTCGTACGACATCTATGGATTTGCCCGGACCTTTCGGATGGCGCAGGACCCGTTCGACGCGGCGGCGTTGACGGACCGTCACCCGGGCGGCCCCCTCGGGAGGCGACATCTCATATGTGAGATAGCCTCAGCCCCATGGCAGACGACTACCTCGTACGCATCGGCAAGCTCATCCGTGACGCCCGGCAGCATCGGGGCTGGACGCAGTCGCAGCTCGCCGAGGCGCTCGGCACCAGCCAGAGCGCCGTCAATCGCATCGAGCGCGGCAATCAGAACATCAGCCTTGAGATGATCGCCCGAATCGGTGAGGCTCTCGACAGTGAGATCGTCTCTCTGGGCTATGCCGGCCCGATGCACCTGAGGGTGGTCGGCGGTCGCCGGCTCTCCGGGGCCATCGACGTGAAGACGAGCAAGAACGCGTGTGTGGCGCTGCTGTGCGCCTCGCTGCTGAACAAGGGGCGCACGGTGCTGCGTCGGGTCGCCCGCATCGAGGAGGTGTACCGCCTCCTGGAGGTGCTCGGCTCCATCGGCGTCCGCACCCGCTGGATCAACGACGGCGTCGACCTGGAGATCGTCCCGCCGGCCGATCTGGACCTCGGCTCCATCGACGCCGAGGCGGCCCGCCGCACCCGCTCCATCATCATGTTCCTCGGCCCGCTGCTGCACCGCATGGACCGCTTCAAGCTGCCGTACGCCGGCGGCTGCGACCTCGGCACGCGGACCATCGAGCCGCACATGATCGCGCTGCGCCGGTTCGGTCTGGACATCACGGCGACGGAGGGTCAGTATCACGCCGTGGTCGACGGTTCCGTGCGGCCGGACCGCCCGATCGTCCTGACCGAACGCGGCGACACGGTGACCGAGAACGCGCTGCTCGCCGCCGCCCGCCACGACGGCGTGACCGTCATCCGCAACGCCTCCTCCAACTACATGGTCCAGGACCTCTGCTTCTTCCTGGAGGCGCTCGGCGTCAAGGTCGAGGGCATCGGCACCACCACGCTCACGGTGCACGGCATGCCGACCATCGACGTCGACGTGGACTACTCCCCCTCCGAGGACCCGGTCGAGGCGATGAGCCTGGTCGCCGCCGCGGTGGTCACCGAGTCGGAGCTGACGGTGCGCCGGGTGCCGATCGAGTTCCTGGAGATCGAGTTGGCGGTCCTGGAGGAGATGGGCCTCGACCACGACCGCACACCCGAGTACGTGGCCGACAACGGCCGTACGCGGCTGGTGGACCTGACCGTCCGGCCCTCCAAGCTGGAGGCGCCGATCGACAAGATCCACCCCATGCCGTTCCCCGGCCTCAACATCGACAACGTCCCCTTCTTCGCCGCGATCGCGGCGGTCGCCCAGGGCAAGACGCTCATCCACGACTGGGTGTACGACAACCGCGCGATCTACCTCACCGACCTCAACCGCCTCGGCGGCCGGCTCCAGCTCCTCGACCCGCACCGCGTCCTGGTCGAGGGGCCGACCCGCTGGCGCGCCGCCGAGATGATGTGCCCGCCGGCGCTGCGACCTGCGGTGGTCGTGCTGCTCGCGATGATGGCGGCGGAGGGGACGTCGGTGCTGCGCAACGTCTACGTGATCAACCGGGGGTACGAGGACCTGGCGGAGCGACTCAACTCGATCGGGGCGCAGATCGAGATCTTCCGGGACATCTGATCGGTAGGAGTGTCGTGCCCCTATGAGATGAGGGGCACGACACTCCTAAATGCCTGCTGACCTGCTGTTACACACTTGCGGGACCCTCCATTGATCATCGCTGTTTTTCATCACCTTGTGCAACGTGCGTGCAAGATGATCTTGCATTGGTGACGAGGCATCAGGGATATCTGACTTCCCGTCAACCTTCACGGAGAGTGCTCGCCACAGAGGCCTCGCAATGTCCGCACCGACGGTGCCACTGGCGTTCCTAATATTCGGAGTTCAGTCCTTTCCGCGCACGCGCATCAAGCGCACTACACCGCTACGGCCAGTTCCAGCCCGGACCTCCACGCGCACCGGCGCTCCTTCGATCATCCGGCTGACCCCCACGTCCGGGTCGGCGACCTGCTGACCGAGGCGCCCGCCGACAGCATTCGCGACACCCCTCTGCCCGGGAGCACGTCGAGACGAGCAGTGAAATGCGCGCTGCCGTCGTCGAGCCTGCCGGCGGGATGGGGGGGCGGACGCCTACGTCAAGGCTGGCAAGGCCATGAAGGACACCAGCGCGGACATGTCCGTCAAGTACAAGGAGACGGCCCGGGGCGGGCTCGCGGTGAACATCATCGAGTGCTAGGAAAACAGGCCCTGACCACTGCGTTCGTGTCTTTCTGCGCTGTCAGGGCCTTCCCTGCTTACGCGGCGGAAAGTCCCTGAAACCTCCCTGGGACAGACGTGAAAGTCCCTGAAAAGTCCCCAGGATGTCCCCGAGGCACTTCACTGATTACAGCTGGGAACGGGCGGCTTCAGGACCGGGCTGGGCGCTCTGAGACCGTCCCATGTGTGGGTGCAGTTGGTGCACCGCCAGGTAGCGAGACCTACGCATTACGAGGGCCTGCAAGATCGTGACGGCGGATGCCGGGATCTGCCTCCGGATCTCGTCTTGCCTGGCCAGACGGTCATCGCCCCTGCGAGATGTGATGCCCAGTCCAGCGGGTGCTGCCCCGTCCGCTCACACATCGCTCACGCGGTAAAAGACGCTGGGCCAACACTCCATGCTCGCTTTCAGGAGACAACGCCCTATCCACGTCAGCGACAGAAGCAGTCAAACTCAGGTAGCGCGAAAGAGATCGGCCTTGGTGGACCCCTCGATCTCCCGGGCCAGCGCCGCCAGGTCCGGCCAGCCCGCCCTGGCCAGGGTGGGCGCGGCAGCCTGCGGGCTCGACCCGGCCAGCCGGGTCAGCCCGCGCAGGGTCAGCAGCCGCGCCGAGGACGCGCCCCTGGACTCCGCCCTGATCCTGGCCGCGATCCCCGCATACAGCTCCGCCTCCTCCTTCGAAGGCACCACCAGCACCGTCTCGGCCAGCCGCTGCGGCAGCAGCACCTCGGCCTCGCTGCGCCGGTGACGAACCATCACCTCACAGGTACGGGCCCGCAGCTGATCCAGGTTGCGCGGCACCGAAGGATCCGTCCCGACTCCGGCGTGCCGCTGGCGGAACTGCGCGGGGGTACCCAGCAACCCGGGCGCGACCAAGCTCACCAGCTCGTACAGATCCTGCAACCGGTTGTCCACCGGAGTCGCGGTGAGCCGCAGCAGATAGCGGGCACGCAGGGCTCGGGCGAGTTTCCCCGAGGCGCTGCGCGGATTGCGCAACCGGTGCGCCTCGTCCGCCACCACCACATCCCACTGCCCTGCGGTCAGCCGGGACTTCAGCGGCTCCTGGCGCGCGGCGGCGATCGAGGCGAGCACCACCGGCCGCTCCGCGTCCGTCTCCTCCCAGCCCTGGCCCCGGGCGATCACTGTGGGCAGGCCGAACTTGCGCTCCAGCTCCTCGCGCCACTGCTCCACCAACCCTGCCGGGGTGAGCACCAGCGTCCGATCCGCCAACCCCCGCATCCGCAGCTCGGACAAAATCAGACCCGCCTCGATGGTCTTGCCCGGACCCACCTCGTCCGCGAGGATTGCCCGGCCACGCATCCGCCGCAGCACCGTCTGAGCGGTCTGCATCTGGTATCCGAACGGCACGAAGGACAGCTGCGGCAGCGACAGGAAGGGGTCGAAACCGGGCCTGCGCCACACCTCCACCACCGCATCCACCAGCACCGAGGTGGCCGGATCCACCGGAGCCGCGCCCAAGTGGGCCAACAACACCGTGAACGCGTCAGGCAGTTCTCCGGGCCGCGGAGCGGAGCCGTCGTCTGTGGGAGGGCGAATGGTGACGGTCCTCAAGCGACCTCGCTCGGGGAGCAGCGGAACGGATGGGAACGGGCACGCTCCGTCACCCGCGTGGACCAGCCTACCGACAGCACCGCCAGGCCCGGGACCTTAACCGTGGACGGGCCCGAGGAAGCAATCACATCCAGGTCCTGTGAGATGAGTCGCAGCGCGTGCCGGTAGGCTGCGCGGCCGTGAGCGAGTACCAGTACTACGAGTTCCAGGCCATCGACCGACCGCTGACCAAGGACGAACTCGACGGGGTGCGGGCACTGTCGAGCCGGGCCACGATCAGCGCGACACACCTCGTCAACGAGTACCACTACGGCGACTTCCGCGGCGATGCGCGCAAGCTGATGGAGCAGGTGTACGACGCCCATCTGTACTTCGCCAACTGGGGCTCGCGGCGCCTGATGCTGCGCCTGCCCACCGCCCTGCTGCCCGCCCGCGGCGCCGAACCGTACTGTACGGAAGATGCCCTGACCTGCTGGACCAGGAAAGGGCACCTGGTGCTCGACTTCTCCTACGAGGCCGAGGACGGCGGCGAGTGGGACTTCGAGACGTCCTTGACCCTCGCCTCGTTCACCGCCCTGCGTACCGAACTCGCCGCGGGCGACCTGCGTCCCCTCTATCTGGCCTGGCTTTCCGCGCTCACCCGCTGGGAGCTGGAGGAGGACGTTGACGAGGACGAGTACACCTCCGCCGTCGAGCCGCCCGTACCCGCAGGCCTTGCCCGTCTCACCGGCCCGCAACAGGCCTTGGCGGACTTCCTTCACGTAGACCCGCATCTGCTCACCGCGGCTGCCCGCGCCAGTGATGCCGCCCCTTCCGAGGCGATCGACAAGGACGCACTCGCCACCTGGATCCGCGCCCTGCCACCATACGAGAAGGACACCTTGCTGCTGGACGCCGCCCTGGGCACCGCCCCGCAACCGGGCCCCGCGCTGCTGGCCCGCCACCGCGCCGCGTCCCGCGGTACAGCCGTGTCGTCCACTGCTGCCCGGCGCCGCTCAGCCGCGGAGCTGCTCGACGCCGCCCACGAGGTGCGCACCGAGCACACCCGGCAGCAGGAACAGGCCCGCGCCCAAGCCCGCCGAACCGAGCAGCGGGCTCGCGAGAGCCACCTGGACCACCTGGCCGAGAACACACAGCAGGCCTGGCAGGACATCGCCCACCTGATCGGGCAGCAGCAGCCCGGCCCCAACGACACCGCCGTCACCCTCCTGAAAGACCTCCGCGAGATCCACGACCGGGCGGGCACCCCCATGGAGTTCACCCGGCGCCTCGACCACCTGCGCGAACAGCACCGCGGCAAGCCCTCGCTGATGCGGCGCCTCACCGACGCCGGCCTGACAGCCCGCTGAGGCGCGCCCGGACACGGTCCCGTGGCCCCGCCGCCAGGACACGGAGCGCTGCGAGAGCAGCCGAGCGACCGGCGGCGGACAGGCAGACCGGGGCGTCGACGGACCGGTCCCGCTCATCGAGGTAGCCGAGTTCGCGGCCTGTGTGCCAGAACCTCCACAGCAGCCGCTCGGTGTCCTTCACCTCCATCGCGGTACCGTCGTCGTGAATGAAACCCGCAGCGAGCACCGGATGGACGGCATCGCGCAAGTCCTCGCGGAGCCGGGGCGCCGCCCACAGCGCGCCCAAGGCACACTCGGCCACCTGCCGCTCCGCCGCGGACGTGCCGAGCCAGGCCAGCACGGCCGTATGCTGGCGCAGCTGGTGATCCACCAGCTGGGCACGCCCGGCCACCGAGAGCTTGAGCGTACGGTGGCGCTTGGTCACCAGCCAGTGGCTGCGGGCGAGTTCATGCAGATCGGCCAGCTGAAACAGGTCCGCCTCGGAGCGCGGCCCCTTGCCGATCGGGTACCAGTGCGGGTAGCGGGCGAACGCGGCTGCCACCACCTCCCGCGGCAGGTAGCCGGCCTGGGTCAGGGTGACACCGTCACCGATCTGCTCCAGCAGCCACCGCAGCGGCTCAGCCGTGTCCGCAGGCGCCGCGGCCGACTCTTCCAGGGCAGGCAGGACGGCGGCGAGCAGGGCACAGCTCTCAGTCGGGAGCGCCGCGGCCCACAACTCGCGCCGTTCACCCCGCACGGCCTCCAGCGGCGCGCGGCCCTCGAACGCGGGCTGCGCGGTGGTGAGCCAGTGCTGGACGAGCCGTCGGCGCGCCGCCGGGAGCGTACGCACGTCCGGGTCGAGCCCGCCCTCGTCCAGAGCCTGCTCCAGTCGATGTTCGAGGTTGGCACGGGCCAGCGCTTCCTGGATGCCCATGGCCTGCCCCCCCCAGCTCAGCTCGGGTACGTCGGGCGGGGTCGTGGGCGAGGCAGCCACGGCCTCGGCGTGAGCCGCGAAGCCCGCCTCCTCGGAGCACTGCCAGGCCGCCAGCACCTGGGCGGTGGTCCCGCTCGTGCACACCGCGGCGGCCCGAACGCGGCCGACTCTGGTCAGCAGGTCGGCCAGGACGGCGACAGCCCGCCGCTGCTCAGGGGTGTCCGCGTGCCACTTGCAGGGCAGCTCGTAGGAGTAGGAGGCCCACTGCATCGCCCTGATCAAGGGCAACCACCCCACCCTGCACACCCAGCTCAACCAGCTGCCCTGGCGGGAAACCGCCGGGCTCGACGGCAACGCCCTGGACCGGGCGATCACCCTCGACCACTACGAGCGTACCCGCGCACACCACCGCCACGAGATCCGCAGACTGAAGACCGCGGCCTTCGCCTACATCGACTACCCCGAAGCCCGCCAGGCCCTCCAAGTCATGCGCTGGAGGCAGGACTTCACCAGCGGCAAGCTCACCATCGAGCGCGTCTACCTGATCACCAGCGTGCCTCCGGGAGCTGCCGGCGGCGCCCAGTTCGCCGCCTGGATCCGCGGCCGCCAGAAGATCGAAAATCTTCTGCGCCACGTCCGGGACCGCACCTTCCGCGAGGACGACTCCAAGATCCATACCGGGCGACTCCTGCGCGTCATGGCCAGCCTGCGCAACCTCGCGATCAGCGTCCACCGCCAGGACGGACGCACCAACATCGCCGCTGCCCTACGCGAAGCCGCCCGCGACTGGAACCGACCCCTGACAGCCCTCGGACTCACCGGATGAACCCGGACAGAAGAAGATCATGCAACGGACCCTGCAGCGTCGGGGCCCTTGGTCTACGCCTGCTTCCGCGCTCCTTCGGCCTGGAGCATCATGACGTACACGGCAGCAACACCACGATGAAAGAACTGGGCTGACCTCCGCCCCCAAAGGCCTTTGGCCCCCGCCCTGTCGGGCGGGGGCCAAAGGCCTTCTCACATCACTGTCAGCGTTCGTGTGTCATGGCCGCCGTCAGTCCAGCCGCTCAGGACGAACTCTGTCGACCAGATGCACCAATGCTTCCTCCGGACTCCCGCCATAGAGGGCGAGGAACGCATCGTAGGCGCCGTACGTCCGGCCCCCCTCGGCGACGAGAAGCACGAGAGGACCGGAGGCCGCCATGCCCACGGGCGTCAGCTTCTCTCCCGTTCTCTGCTCATATCCCCTCAGCTTTTCGCCGTTGACGATGCGACTGGCGCGCTCGGCGTTCAGTTCGCAGCTGTGTGTCCCTGGATCGAGCGGATGGCGGGGGTAATCGAAGCACGTTCCGTTGAATTCCTCGACGAAACGCAGCGCCGTCGGCGAGCAGTGGATTCCCAGCTCATCCCAGACATCCCTGATGTGCTGGACGTCCGCTTCGGAGGCCACCCACCGGGCGTCCTCCGCCAGGATGTCCGACAGCCTTTCGGGCAGTCCTGCCTCGCGAGGGCTATCCGGCCGATCCGTCACGCGCGCCGCCCTCTCCCAGGATTCTTCTGCACCAGCCGCACGAGGGGAACGGTGCTCCGTCCGCCCGGGTGATGGTGAAGTAGTCGATCTCGTCGAGGCTTGCTCCGACATCATTCATCAGATTGTTGCACGCGTGGAACTCCGCGCAGGTCCCCGGATCCCACTCCTCCAGATGGTTCCCCTGGGCCTGCATGTCCTGTGCTTCCTGCAGGCGGGGAGCGAGATCGGGGTGGACGTTTCCAGGTACGGCACCGCTTTCGCCGTAGCGGCGCTCTCCCGTGTACCCGTCGCGCGCCCCGGCACCGGCGGTGTTGTTGGTACCGCTCTTCTTGGTCTCCGCCCTCGTCCACTCGGGGAGGTCGTCGTCGGCGCTGCCCGCAGGGCTCTTCTTCCCGCCGTCGTCACCGCCCTTGCCGCCCTTGCCGCCGCCCTCGGTCTTCGCTCCGCCCGAGTCGCCCTTCTTCGCCTGGGGCGCTTCCTTGGCCTTGGCCGGAGGGGCGGGCTTGGGAGTGGGCTTCGGTTTCGGGGTCACCGGTGGCGTGACCTTGTCGGCGGCGTCGACCGCGTCCTCGGTCTTCTTGGTCGCCTTGGTGGTGTCGGTCGCCGTGTCGACGGCGTCCACCGCCTTGTTGACGTACCGCGCGCCCTTCCCCGCCGTGGCCGCGTAGCCCGCGATGGGGATCGCCGAGGCGTAGGACAGCCCCGCGTCGATGTAGTTGCCTTCGGCCGTGTACCAGACGCCGTTGAGGAGGTCGGCGGGCTCTCCGAAGACCGGAACCAGGCCCAGGACATCGAGGGCACCGTGACCGATCGGGCTGATCCAGGACTCGCCCCAGTACAAGCCCGTCGGGTCCGGGAAGGCGAGTGGGTTGTTGCGGCCGTAGGCATACGCGTTGAGGTGTTGCGGGTCCGCGACGTTCAGCACGGGGTCGACGGAGACGAAGCGGCCCGTGGCCGGGTCGTATGCGCGGGCGCCGAGTTGGATGAGCCCCGTCGTCGCGTCCGCCGTGCCACCCACGAAGGACTTGTCACCCGGCCACGCGCCCGCCGCCGGCTTGGCACCACGCACCTCACCGAACGGCAGCGTCCGACGCTGTGTGATCGCCGAGTCCGCGGCCTTGATCGCGATCTCGGCCGTGCCGTTCTGGCCACCCACCAGCCAGGTCACACCGGCCGACGTCCGCATCGCGATCTGCCGGCCGCCGTGTGAGTAGTAACGCGTACCGGACAGGAAGTTCTTGGCCGTGTCGAGTCGGACCTCCTGGCTGCCCAGGTACAGCGTGACCGCGCCCTTCTCCTTGCGGAGCAGGCGCGTTCCATCCGCGCCGTACACGTACGAGGTCTTGTTCGCCTCGTCCAGGGTGTCGCCGGACAGGTACGGGGTGACCGCGCTCAGGCGGCCCTCCTCGTCCCAGTCCAGCTTCTGGTCGACCGCCGGGGAGAGGTCCGTCGCCGCCTTGGTGCGACGGACGGTGTTCCCCGTCTCGTCGTAATGGAAGCTCTGGACCGCTGTCACTTCCTTGGCCGCCGTCGCGGTGCGCACCTCCGCCGACTTCAGGGCGTGCGCGTGCATGCCGCCCTTGGGGTCCTGGGCCTTCGGCACGTACGTCGTCGTCTGCGTGATCGCCGCGTCGCCGGTCGTGCCGGTGGCGTGGCGGACCTCGCCGGTGCGGTTGCCCGCCGCGTCGTAGCTGTAGGAGTGCCGGTACGGTGCCGGGCCGCCGACGGTCGCCTCACCGGCGCTTGCCGCGCAGGCGGTGGCGGTCTGGGTCCACGCCTCGGTCAGACGGCGCAGGTAGTCGTACGTGAGGCACTGGACGTCCGCCGTCTTGCCCTCGGGTGTGTCCGCGATCTTCTGGATGTTGCCGGTGGCGTCGTACCCGTAGGTGATGTCGGAGTCGGGGGTCTTGACGATCTCCCGGTCGATGCGGGCGCGCTCCAGGCGCCGGGTGCCCTCCTCGTAGGTGTTGGTGAGCCAGGTGTACTTGTCGGCGCTGGCCGTGCCCAGGGTGAGCTGGAGCATCTCGCCGTAGTTGGAGTAGCGGGTCTCGCGGGCGTAGTCCGTCGCGTCGCCCAGGGTGAAGGACGCCAGACCGGTCGCCGTGTAACCGGTGGTGATCGTCTCGGCGGGTAGACCGCCGGCTGCCGGGAGGCCGACGTCGTCGATCGAGCCGTCCGGCTTGTACGACACCGTCGAGGTGTAGGTGCCCGCCAGCTTGCCCTCGGAGGCAGGGATCGTCACCGAGGTCTTCGTCGGACGGCCCGCCACGTCATAGGCGTCGACCGAACTCGTATAGGCGTCGTCACCGACCCACCTGGTGGCCGCGGCCAGACGGCCCTTGCCGTGGGGGACGGTGGCGCTGTCGTACTCCCAGGTCGTCAGCTTCTTGTCGCCGTTGTACAGCGAGCGCTGCCGGCCCAGCTTGTCATAGGTGAAGGTGAGGGTAATCGCGCGCTGGTTGCGGATCGTCTTGAGCTGGTCCAGGTCGTTGTACGTCATCCAGGACGTGCCGGCGTCCGGGTCGACGGCCTGAGTCTGACGGCCGCGCACGTCGTACTCGTACGACCAGAGGTTGCCCGACTCGTCCTTGACCTCGGAAACATGGCCCGCGGCGTCGTAGTCGTAAGACGTCGTGTCCGCCGCGCCCGTGGGCGTCGAGGCCTTGAACTCGAGGACCTTGGTGGTCTGCCCCTGCGCGTTGGTGTACGTCGCGGTGGGCGTGCCGCCGGCCGGCGGGTCGACCGTCGTGTGGTCGCCGTGGTACGCGGTCTTGGTGCGCCACTTCTCGGTACCGGCGACGCGGAAGATCGAGTCCGTGGCCCGGCCCGCCGCGTCGTAGACCGTCTCCGTCTCCCGGGGCGTGCCCTCGGAGGCGTCGACGACGTTCACGAACGTCGTGCCGACCGCCGCCGTGTTGTAGAAGGGGCCGATCTCCTTCACCGCCAGGCCGCGGGTGTCGTACTCGGTGGTGGTGATGACGCGTCCCGAGTTCGCGGCCGGGGTCTGCGTCTGACGCGGGCGCAGCAGGCCGTCGCTGAGCTGGTGGCTGGTGGCCACCGAGCCGTTGGGAAGGAGAGACTTCGTCGTGGTGACGACGGGCCCGTTGTTGCGGATCAGGTAGGCGTACTCAAGGTTTGGCGTGTCCGTGGCCTTGGCGCGGCCTGGGAGCCAGACCTTCAGGAGTCGGCCGAGGGCGTCGTACTCCAGGTCGGTGCGCTGCTTGTTGGCATCGACCGTGGCGGTGACCAGGCCCCAGCGGCGGTCGACCGTGGACGTGGTCGTGTTGCCGAGCGGGTCCTCGACCTTCATGCCGGTGACCGGGCCGCCGGTCGTCGGCGTGTACGTCGTCTTCGTCGCGTTGTTCGCCTGGTCGGCGGACTCCACGACACGGCCGTGCACGTCGTACCTGGCCGTGGACGTCGTCACGTACTGCGGGGTGCCGTCAGCGGCGTACCCCTTGACCTTCTCGCTGCGCACCACGTCACCCTTGGTCGGCGTGGTGCCGTAGGTGTCGCGGTCGTCGTACCAGGTGCGGACATCGGAGATGGCCACGCCCGTGTACGAAGTGGGCGTGCCCTCGTCGCAGTTGACGGGGACGACCGTGACCCGCTTCAGCAGCGTCAGCAGGTTCGCGTCGGTGTTGCGGTTGTACTCGTTCGTCGTGCAGGTGTCGTCATCCTCGACGGCGAGGTCGCCGGAGTCGGAGGAGCGGACAAGCATGCCGTACGCGTCGTAGAAGTGCTCGATGGAGGCGCGGCGGATCTTTCCGTTGTCGAGGACGGTGCGGGTCTTCACCGACTTGACGGCGGCGAAGCTCGCCTCGTCCTTGCCCTCCGTGGCCGTGGCGTCGGACTTCCAGGGGGTGCTGACCGAACCGGTGATCTCTGTCTCGCCGTTGAAGCTGCGCTGTTCCACGACGAAGCCCTGGTGGCGGGCGTCGTCACGGATCTTCATGCCGTCGGAGGAGGTGACCGTGACAGACTTGGTGCCGCCGGACTCCTTCTCACGGTCGCCGTCCATGCCCTGGAGGTAGGTGGTCTGGGTCCGGAGCTGTTTGCTGGCCGCCTCGCCCGTCTTCATGGTGACGGTGCGATAGCCGCGCCACTGGTTCCAGGTCTTCTTCTTGGTCTTGACGAGCTCGCTGTCGTCGAAGGCCCAGGCCGCGCCGGAGTAGTCGTAGGAGGTGACCTTGTTCGGGCCGGTGACGGTGACCTCGTCCTCGATGACCGTGTCGACGACGAACTTGTGGAACCAGTCCTCCTTCTCCCCGACCGTGCCCTCCTTCGACCAGAAGGACGGCATGCAGCGCTTGGTGTTGGTCTCGGGGGTGGGGAGGTTCGTCGGCGTGCACTCGGTCGGCTTGTAGTTGACCGAGATCGTGCCGCCCGTCTCCGACTGGATGGCCCGGATGCGCCACTTGTACATGGGCAGTCGGTCGTCGGAGCCGGTGTCGACCCGGTTGGCGTCCTGACGCTCGTAGAAGATGACCTTCGGGAGCTTGTTCGCGCCGTCCTTGCCGGAGTGGGTGACCGACTCCAGCCACATGGCCGGGGCGTGCGTGGTGTCGGCGCTCTGGTACTTGTGCGCCAGCTCCCACTCGTCGACGTCTCCGTACGTCTTGCCGTCGGAACCCAGGACCTGTGTGGTGACCTTGGACAGGCGCTTGCGGGAGAAGAAGGTCGGGGACCACTGGTCCTTGCACTCCGTGTCGGAGGTGCAGATCTGCTCGAACGGCACGTCCGGCCAGCGCTTGGCGGTGGACTCCTTCAGATCGGCCGGCTCGCAGTCGGCGGCCGCGCCGGTGCAGCGCTCGGCCACGTCGAAGACGACCTGCGAGGGCGCGGCGGTCGTGTTCTCCTTGCCCTGCTGCTCGCCGTACTCGATCCGCTTGAGCCAGCCGCCGCGGTCGTAGAAGACGACCTTGTCGCCGCGCACCGAGTCGTACTTGTTGGTCTCGGTGCCGTAGTAGTACGTCATCGTGTTGCCGTGCACGTCGACGACGTAGTCGAGGTTCCAGCGCCAGGCCTGCTGGCAGCGGGACTCCTTGAAGGTGTCGGCATGGCAGGGCTCGTCCTTGTCGTCACCGAAGACCGGGACCTCGAAGGTGGAGCCGGTGTTCTCGGCGTCGGCGGCCTCCGACTCGCGCTTGCCCTTGCCAAATTGGTAGCGAGTGCCGTCGGTGGTGGTGACGACCCAGTACTCGTCGTTGTTGTCGGAGTTGAAGCCGTCGTACCTGCGCTCGATACGGGTGCCGTCGTCCTGCTTCAGACGCCACTCGTCCTTGCCCTTCTTGACCAGCTCACCGGCCCGGCCGCCGAAGTTCATGGTGGCGTTGTCGGAGTGCCAGCACAGGTCGTACTTCTGCGCCCCGGCCTCGTCGTGGCCGTCCTCCGTGCAGGAGCGGTACGAGCGCTCGATGTAACCGGCGGAGAGGTCGAAGCCCTCGCCGATCCAGGACGTCTGGTTGTTGCTGGAGGCCGTACGGCCGTCCGTGGACGCCGAGTTGTAGCCGAGGCCCAGCTGCGGGGAGGGTCCGGCGATGGCTGGCGGTACGCGCAGCGGGTACTGCCAGGTGAAGCTGCCGGTCTGCCCTGCGACCTGCCAGGACGCGGACGGGGCGAGCGAGGTCGCGGTGTACGAACCCGATCCGCCCGCCGGACCCGCCGCGACCGCGAGCATCGGTGCCTTGGCGGCGGGCAGCGCGGTGACGTCGGCGGTGAGCCTCTGGTCGCGGACGTCGTTGTCCGTCTTCAGCGGGGTGACGGTCTGGCACTTGGCCGCCTTAGGCGTGGTCAGCGCACAGGCGGGCAGCTCTACCAGACGCAGCCGCTGGGCCCAGTCGCCGCCGTATGCCTGGGCGAAGGCGGTGTAGTCGACCTCGACAGAGACCTTGCCGTTGGAGGTGCGGCTGTCGGCGCGGGCCACCTTCAGGAGCAGGCCGTCGATGCCGGCCTTCTGCGCGGCAGCGTGACTGAGGACGTCGACCTTGGCGCGGGTGGGCGTGGCAGCCGCCGTCGTGGAGCGAGCCATGCCCTTGGGCGGACCGACGCGGACCGGGAGCGAGCCTGCCTTGGCGCTCGACAGCGCGCCTCGCTTCTTGGAACCCGCGAGATCGACGGTCGCGCTGCCCGCCTTCGGCCAGGTGGCCCTGGGGTTCAGCGGTTTGCCGTACCCCGTGGTGTGCTTGACCGGGGTGACCTGGCCGTCCTGCTCGACCACGGGGGTCGAGGTCACGTCCTGTGTCTTGGGCCGCCGCTTCTCCCGGGCCTCGTCGGGGTCGTCGCCGAGGGCAGGAGTGCCCTGGAGCAGGGTGATGGTCAGGGCTGATGTGATGGTTACGGCGAGGGCTCTCGCCCAGGTATGTGCAGTATGTCTGCGTGATGCGCGCACGCGCGCTCCCCCTCCCGTGTGGATGTGGAAAATGCCCGGGCACCCGAGGAGTTCGGATGCCCGGGAGGGCGGCTCTGGTCAGAAGCCGTCGGTGGTTTCTCAGCCGTTGGCGAGCCGGAAGATCTCGGTACCGGAGAGCAGACCGGGGACGAGTCGTACGTCGTCGATGTCGCCGGTGAAGGGGTCGGACCAGTCGGCGCCGTACTGGGCGCGGCCGATGTTGAGGCCCTTGGAGGCGTTCCAGACGTCGGTGACGGTGGCGCTGCCCTGTTCCTCGCCGTCGACGAAGAGCGTGAACTTTCGGGCGACCGGGTCGTACGTACCGGCCAGATGGACCCACTTGTTCACCGTCGCGGGGCGCTCGCTGCTGGCCATGGCGCGAACGAGCTCCGAGTCGGCCGTGTCGCTGATGTGTCGGCCGAAGATCCAGCGCTTGTAGGCGGTGGAGTAGTAGAGGTTGAGGCCGTTGCCCTGGCTGCCCGCCTGGCTGACCACGGAGATGTTCTTGGCCAGCGACGTGGGCCGCACCCACGCCGAGACGGTAAAAGCCTGTCCGGTGTGCACGCCGGAGGTGGCGGTGGCGTGGTCGGTGGTGCCGTTGAAGCGCAGCGCCTTGTCGGCCGGGTCGTTCGCGGAGTTGTTGCCTGCGACCCAGTCGGCGCCCTTCACCGTCAGGTCGCGGTCGTGGCCGGAGGTGTCGGGGGCGGTGGTGCCGGTGGTCTGGTCGAGGTCGTAGACGGCGGCGGCGCAGCTGTCGGCGAGGATGTCCGCGCAGGCGCGGTCGACGGTGAAGAAGTACTTCTCCAGCGGACCCCGGTTGCCGGCCCGGTCCACGCTGCGGACGTAGAGCACGTTCGGACCGAAGGTGCTGGTCGGCACCTCGATGACCGCATTGCCGCCAAGGGAGGCCGGGGTGGCCTTGCGGGTGGGCGTGTCGTTGCCGAGGTCCCATTCGTAGTACTCGACGTCGTTCTTGAAGACCGAGTCGGAGTTGCCGTTCGCGGAGAGGGTGAAGTGCCGCTCGGCGCCCATCGGAAGGTCGGACTCGGCCGCCACCGGTTCGACGCGCGGCTTGGTGTCGGGCCTCTCCACATCGACCACGAACTCGCACCAGTCGGACCACTCGGAGTACCCGGAGTCCTTCAGCTTGCCGGTGGAACCGTCGTACGTCTGGGCGTGCCACTTGTAGCCGTGACCGTGGGCCAGCTCCCTGACGGGGATCTCCCGTTCGAACTTGCCTTCGTTCTGCGGCCCGTCCTTGCCCTCGTAGACCATGGGCCGGCCGTCGACCTGGTCCCAGACCCGGAAGGTCGCTGTGAGGTTCTGGCCGGTGCCGTCGGTGTGGGAGTCGGCGTCGGTACCGGTGACGGACATTCTCGGGGTCGCGTCCCGGATCCACGGCCGCTTGGTGTTGTCGGTGGTGCAGAGCTTCTCGTCCGGGTTGGTCAACCGCTCACCGGTGGGCTTGCTCGGACGGGTGTTGTATGTGACGACGAGCTTGGCGTTGTCACCCCGGAACCGCTTCCAGGAGTTGGGGTCGCCCTCGTCGGAGGCGCGCAGCGAGAACGCGATCGGGTCCTCGCCCGCGGCCTTCTTCCGGACGGAGGAGGTGAGGTTCTCGTTGCTCTCGTCGGCGTTGTCCGAGAAGTCGACCCAGCTGGGCGGGGCGTCCGGGCTGCAGCTGTCGCCCCGGCCGTACGCGACGTTCCGGTCGACCATCAGGTCGCCGTCCCCCGGCCTGTTGTTCCAGTTGGTGGCGGAGTCGACACCGCCCTCGGCGACCATGTGCAGGTTGACGGTGCTCTTGGTGCAGGAGAACGAGAAGGTCTCATAGACCTCGAAGACCGCCTTGGAAATGGTGCGGTTCTTCCAGCCCTTGGTGGCGAACTGGAAGTACATCCGGTTCGTGTACGGCGAGTTGCTGCACACGTAGTAGATGCCGCCGATGGTGTCGGCCGAGCAGCGGCCGACACCCTCGTCCTTCTTGAACTTGTGGAACTCGATGCTCGGGTTGGCGCTGGACACGTACAGCCACTCGCTCTTCGACATCCCGGCCTCGGGGTCGATGTAGACCGGGAAGTCGGTGTCCGCAGCGGTGAGCAAGGTCCGGTCAGGCTGGACGGTGACTTCGGACGCGGAGACATCGAGGGCCATGTCGACGACCTTCGCGCCGGCGTCGGGCGCTTCCTGGGCCGGGGTGTCCTCGCCGGAGGCAGGCACCGCGTCCGCCGGGACCTCTCCCGCGGCGTCTGAGGAGTCCCACATCCTGGGTGCCTGACCGCCGAAGACGCGCTCGCCGGAGGCGTCCAGCGCCTGGAGGCCACCGGTCGAGCCGGTCTCGAGATCGAGGCCCTCCGACCGTACGGGCAGCCGCAGTTCGGCCAGCTCAGGATTGCGGGCCGCCTCCGGAGTCTTCACCTCCAGGACGTACGAGTAGCCGGTGACCGAGGCGCTGGCCAGCAAGTCCACACCGGACAGCACCTCGCGGTACTCGGCGGTGTCCCCGTTCAGGACCGGCTCGGGCAGCGGCGTGGGCCACTCCAGGGTGAACGACCTGCCGTCCTCTCCGAGCGTGACGAAGTCGGACGAACCGGCCGCCGCGAAGGCCAGGTCCACGACGGCGGCCTTGGGCCCGATCGTCCCGTCCGGGCGCCGCTCCAGGGTCGGGTCCGCCTTCACCCAGCTACCGTCGGGACGCTCCACCCTCTGCGGCTGGACGCTGGTCTCACTGGTCAACGAGCCGTCCGGGTTGGCGTAGACGAGTTCGTCTTCGGTGCGCTGCTGAATGATCTCCACCGGTTCGCCGGTCTCAGCTGCCAGTGCGAATGCGGCCTCCTCGCCCGAGGCGGCCGGCGTGCTGCCGGCCGCGTCGGCCGGACTGGTGACGGCGGGCAACGAGCCCAGGACGACGGCGCCGCCGAGCAGCACGCCGAGCGTCCGGGCAACACGAAGCCGCCGGAACCAAGGGTTGGTCATGCCCTTGTCTCCCCCCAGGCTCTCCCCAGAGCCTGCTATGAAATTGATGTGGTCATGCCGTACAGCAGTGACGAAAGAAAGATATGGGGCCTCCTTTTCCGAATCAAAGGCGTTTCAAGAGTGAGCCGCGCCACAGGCCGCTTCCTGCCAGTCGGTCAGGTGTGCCATCCCCGGGGGCAGCACGGACCCCGAAGGCGGCGGTGAACGGCTCGTCGGCGAAGACCTGGGGTTCCGATGTATTTCGGTGACCAGGGACGATGAGGGGCCACCCTGGTCCGCGTCGACGGCTTTTTCCGCACGCAGCCGCTTGTATCCCGACAAGACGACAATCTGTCAGGGCCTGCGACCGCCCGAACGGGGACGCAGGTGTCGGCAACGGCTGAATTTGGGTTCTGGATCACTTTCCGTGCTGCTGACGGACGGTCACCGTCCCGGCGGGGACCGGGCACCGGTCACACGGCCAGCAGGACTCGCTTGCACAGCAGGTCCAGCCCAGCGCGGCCGAACATCTGCCGCTTGAGCATCTTGATCCGGTTCACCTGGCCCTCCACCGCGGCCGAAGTCGTCGACCCGCTTCTCCTCGTCGGCCGCGGCCTGGTGGAATCCGGCGCGGGCGTAGAACGGGTGTCCGCGCAGTTCGGCCGCGAGCGTGGGCAAGTCCCCCCGGATGTCCTTGAGCAGGATGTCCCTACCGCCGCTGCGGGACTCCGAGGCGACCGCGTAGGAATCGGCGTCTCCATCACCCCGTCGCGGAAAAAGAAGTCCATCGCGGTCCGGAAGCGGTGGACGACGAGATCCCCACGCGGCGTCTCGGCCCGTTCATCGAGCGTCGCCCAGACGGTGACGTCCATCGCGTCCCTCAGGCCGACTTCACGAAGTCGTACAGGAACGCGCTGAACGAGTCGGCCACGCGTACCGGCCCGGCGGAGTCCTCAGTGAGGCAGTGGACCGCGCCGTCGGCCAGGTCGACGTCGTGGTAGACGTAGCCCTGGGGGGAGGCGACGAGCAGGGCGCGGCTCAGGTCGCATTCGATGCCGAACTCCGCGCAAGTCGCCTCAGCGCCTGCCCGGCTACCGAGCGCCGCCAGGTCGAAAACGGTCTCCCCCGCGAGCGCGTCCGCCCCTGGCCGGCGCCCATGCGCCGCGGGAAGTCAGCGTATTCGGGATCCAGCGGCGCCCCCTGGTCCTGGGAGATCTCCCCCAGCTCGCACTCAGAGAGCCCCCGGGACTCACGGTGGTCGACGAAGCCCTCGTCGACCAGGCGCGCGTACACCGTCCGGAACGGGCCCTCTGGGTACGCGCGTTGCTCGCCGGACAGCACCATCACTCAGCCGCGTCCGATGCCTAACTGGTCCAGTAGCCGGAAGAACAGTTCCTCCGCGAAGTCGCTGTCCTCCTCCGCGAACGTCGCGAGGAGGCCTGGCGGGTCGGGGGTGAGGCCCGCTTCCCGGGCCCAGGTGGCCGCAGCTTGTGCGGCCGGCTCCGGGAGGGGGAACTCGGCGTCGAAGTCCTCGTCGTCGTCCTCGCAGTAGGCCTCGGCGACCTCGCGCGCGAGGCAGGCCCGCCAGTGGCCGGCCGCCGGGGAGTATCCCTCGACGAAGACCGTGTCGCTGTCCAGCACGAAGCCGGTCAGCGCCGGTGCCCCCGTCTCCTCGGCCAGTTCCACGAGCATCGCCGGGCCCTCGTCGGCGAGTTCCGGGCCCGGGTAGCGGCCGATCTGCCAGCCGCCGGGGCGGTGTTCGTGTTCGTCGATGCCGTCGTGCCGGTCGGTGACGGCTTGGAGGTCGTCGAGCGGGGCCTCGCTGCGGCACACGACATAAGCCCCCAGAAGCCCACGGTCAGGCCTCCCCGACCGTGCGTCGCTGCAGTCGCTGTCGCGCCCAGGCGACGAAGCCCGGGAACACCCCGTCCGCCTCGGCCTGGTCGACCAGCGCGGCCACGTCAGCGACCGGGTCGTCGTCGATGCGCAGCACGATCTCGCTCTGCGCGGCGCCCCACATCCTGACCAGTTCGCCGTTCGGGTTGGTGCGGGTCTCCTCCAGAAGGGTCTTGCGGTCGAGCAGCCGCGTCATGCGCGGAAGGTCCTCCTCCACGAGGACGCGGGCGAGTTCCCGCCCGCACAGATCCCGCGTCCGCGGCTCCGGGAAGGCCACCGGGATCTGAACGGCATCTCCTCGTCGGGCTCGTGGGCGACCTCGGCCGGCGGGATCACGGGGCAGGTGGCAAGGGCGCCACTGGCATCGGGGGCCGGCGGGTCGACGTGCTGCCGCTTGACGAATTCCCAGTACGGCAGCGGGACGACCGAGAAGGTCACGTCGAAGACGTGCCTGCCCGGATCGACGGCGTGGGTGTCGAACTGCAGGAACAGGTGGTCGCCGTTCCCGGCCGCGAGACGGAAGGTCCTGCCCTTCTTGCTGAAACCGGCCGTTTTCATGACCGGGGCGACATGCTCCCGGACGAGCGTGTCCAGGGGGTTCACCAGGCCCTCCTCAAAGAGCGCTCGCGTCCTCGAACACCACGCGGAGGTTCTCGCGGGCGGGGTCGTGCTCGGGGATGCCCGGCGGCAGCACCGGCGCCAGAGCCCGGAACACCGCGTGCATCGCCCGGTCGTCGTATCCGGCGAGCGTCTCGGTCGCCTGCAGCAACAGACCGCCGCCGCGCAGTTCCCGTACGGCGTGGAAGGCGCCGGTGGCCGCGAAACACGAGGCACCGCCGAGCCGGGCGGCGAGCTCGCTGGGCACGCCGGTGACCCAGGAGTAGCCGCGCAGGTAGGTGCGGGACTCGCTGAGGTACTTGCGGTGGCTTCGCCGCAGAGCCGCCTCCAGGTCGGGCTTGTCGTGGAAGTTCAAGTAGTCGACACGCGCGAAGACCGGGTCGGCCCCGTCGAGGGCCGCCGCCAGGAAGTCGACCAGGCGTGCGCAGAAGTCCGGGTCGACGATCCGGTCTCCGCCCGGGAGGAACACGGAAAGCTCGGTGTGCGTACCGCCACGGCCTGCGTGCTGACTGCCCACGCGCCCGTGGTCATCGACCCATTCGTCCTCGCCCGACGGCTCGTGGAAGCCGGCGCTCGCGTAGAAGGGATGCGCACGCAAGGCCTCGGCGAACGCCGGCCAGTTCTCCCGGACGTTCCTGAGCCGGGTTTGCCGCCCGCCCCTGAACGACTCGGTGGCACGGGCGTACGAGTCGGCGGTCTCCTTCGCCCCGCTTGAGAAAAAGGAGTCGATCGCGGTCCGGAACCAGTGGACGACGAGGTCCCCGCGGGGCGCCGCGGCCTGTTCGTCGAGCGTGGCCCAGATGGTCACATCCTTGTTGGGGGCCTCGTCATCCATCACAACCCACTCCTCCTCACGTCGTTACCGACCCTACTCAGTGCCCCGCTAGGCGAACGCGCCGCCCGTGAGGCCGTTGACGAAGAAGCCGACCGTGAACAGCACGCCGGTGAAGACGACCGCTCCCGCTCCGGCCTTCTGCGCATCCGGAGAGATCTGGAAGCCACCCGCCGCCCCGCCGGCCGACGCCACCCCGGTCGGGCCCGGCGCAGGTTCCAGGGCCGGCGCGTCGACCGTTCCCGGTGCGGGCTCCTCGACCGGTGCCGCGGTGCTCGCGCTGGGCGTGGGGACGGGGCTTGGTCCGGGCTTGGGCGTGGGGTTGTCCCGGTTCTTGCGTCCGTAGAAGCGCATGCCCTGGTACTCGGGCTCGGACTTCGACCAGATATTCACTATGCCCTCCCGGGACGCCGCCCGGCCAAAGAGCAGGCCGGCCCCCCGTTCCACGGTCCGGTCGTCGCCTTCGTCGTCCAGGTACTCCTCCATGCCCTCGACATACCTGGTCAGGTCCTCGGGACCGTCCGTCTTGCCGTAGGCGTTGATCTCCCTGGTGTACCAGTAGGTGGCCGCGTTGCCGCTCGTGTCCTCGACGTCAGAAGCTTTGTCTATGAGTTCCGGGACATCTGAATCCACGTGGTGTCGTGCCTCTTGGAGGCAAGGGGCACGACACCGCGAAATCTCTCCCGACCTGCGGATATGCACTTTCACGACCTTCGGTTGGCCACCACTGGTTTTCACCGACGTGTGCAATGCCCGCGCAAGATGATCTTGAACGTCTGACGCTACATCAGAGAAGTTTGGTCCACACAAGTCGTCACGGACGGTGATGCCGGATTCGTTCGAGCGTGGGCGACAGGGCTCCTGCCAGAGCGCCCCGGTGTCGATGTCGCGTAACGACCATTGCCCACGTCCCTTGGACGGCCACGTACGGCCACGAAGGGGGCCGGTACCGACATCACCTACAGCACAAGGCGACTGTCCACGGTGCGCTGGCGGTAGATCACGGGTTGGGCCGCTCACGTGGCGGGTTCACGACCAAGCTGCACCTGGCGGTCGGGCAGGGCCAAAAGCCCATGTCGATCGTGGTGACGGCAGGGCAGCGTGGCGATTCGCCGCAGTTCCAAATGGTGCTGGAGGACGTCCGCGTGCCCCACGTCGGGCGGGCCGCGCGTTCGTCCCGATCGCGTGAGCGCTGACAAGGCGTACGCTTCCCGCGAGAATCGCACCTACCCGCTGGCGGATGGAGTGGGTTTACGCAGACTCGTTCCCGTGCCCGCGCGAGGCTTGCCGAAGCACCCCACAACAGTCCGAAGTACGGCATTCTGACTTCATGCTCACCTCGATCCGAGCCACTGGCGAGCCAAGGACCTGACCCTCGCCGAGCTCGCCGCGTTCGTCGAGGACGCGCGGAAGGCCGGCGTCCCGGAAGACCGGCCCATGCGCGCCGAACTGTCGACGAGCGGGAAGATCAAGACGATCGAGATCCCGCTCAGCGCCAATGACTTCTGACCAGCCCGCCATACTGACCGTTCGCGACACACCCCCATGCCGGGCGCTCCCGAACCTGCCGCATGCATCCGTCGGCAGGCCCGCCTCGTCCAACCGGCATGAACCCACCCTCCCCGGAGTCCTTGCCGCGCGCACCCACGCCCCGGTCTCGCAGGCCGAGGCGGGGGCATGTTGCGGCAGCAGCCTCGCCGCGATCCGAGCGCTTCCCAGTTGCGACCTTTCCAGGGCGAATCGGTGGACGATCAGGTCGCCCTCGGCCAGTCTGGTTAGTTATGTCTGAGGATGCAGGAAGTCGTGACGAGCAGCAGCACTCCGACGGCAGGCTGGACTACGCCGTACAGCGTGTAGAAAAAATAGTGCTCTCCGTCATCGGGTTCGCCTTGCCGGTGATCACAGCTGGTGGCATCTTGCAGGCGGGAAAGTTCGAGAGTCACGGACTCGGCGTCGTCACTGTGGGTGTCAGCGTCATCGTCGGCCTGTTCGTGGGGCGGTATCTATGGCTGGCTCTCGATCCTGCCAACAGCCCTGAGCAAGCTAATCGTCAGCGCGTCCGGGAGGCTGAACGCAGCTTCGAAAACGCTCTACGAGCGGGGCAAGCGACGGCGCCTCGCCTCAACTCAGCTCAGGACGCGGATCCTGACACTTCCAATGTTTCGCCCTCGGCGGCCAGCGCCGCCAACGGGGCCATAGTCAGGCCTCAACTCGGGGGCCTTGCGCTACCCGAGCTCTGGAGCCTGACGCACACTCGCCTTGACGCGTACCACGAAATCGCTCTGGCACAGGCGAAGCGCTCGTTCCGCAATGCTCAGGTAGCCATGGGTCTGGGATTCGCGCTCCTGCTGGCCTTCGTATTTGTCGCGCTGAACGCCAGCACGACGGCCGGTGCAGTCGTCGCAGGTGGGCTTGGCGCGGTCTCAGCGGCACTCGCCGGATACGTAAGCCGCACATTCGTCGTGTCGCAGACGGCCTCAGCGGCGCATCTGCGTGCCTACTTCGATCAGCCGCTGGAGTTCGCCCGGTACCTTGCTGCTGAGCGGATCATCATGGACTGCGGGCTCGACCAAGCCCAGCGGACGGAGGTGCTCACGTCGCTGGTTCAGGCGATGGTCGCTCCGCCGGCCATGGTGGACCCGACTAGCCAATTGAACAACCGTGGTGTCTCTCAATGATCAGGGCTTGGCCGTGTCGTCATCCGGTACTCGCCGACCGGCCTCTGTCGGACATCTCGGGATCGGGGACATGGAGGTGCGCCTCGCCTCGGCGGCTCGCCGCCGAGTCCGTCAACACGACAACGGCCATCGATCTCAATGCCGGGTGGTTCCGCGGCAACTACGAACTCCTGCTGCCCATCGGGCTCGCCCTGACCGTCGGCACCTTCTCATCCAGCTCATGACCGCGGCATGGCGACGTGACGAACGCGCCCTTGTTCAGGCGGCGTTCGGCATCATGACCGGCGTCCTATGGCCTGTTCCAAGCGGCCAACACCTCCGTCGACGACGCGATCCGCCGCGTGGTCAAGGTCGATCAACTGGGGACCGTGTACGGCCTCGGCTGGGGTGCCACAGGCCTGATCGCCGTGGGGTGCCCCATCGGCGCCTTCCTCTACTGGGGTGTCATAGTCGCCCGCAAAGTCGGCGTGCTCATCATGGTCACCCTCGCCGTGTTCACCGGGGTCGAAGGCGGCTGAGAGGTCGCCAAGCGGTGGCGGCGCGGCTGGATCGAGGCCACCGCTACCTTGATCGTCTCCAAGCTCCTGATGACCGTCGACCGTGATCACGAACACGTTCGAGGGTCTGGAACTTGCCGAACTGACCTTGGTAAGCGCCGAAGTAACGACCACTCAGGCTTTGTCGAAGCGCACGTACGAACGGACCTGATCGGCTCCGCAACATAGCCCGGCCCTGTGCCACCACCTCTCTACACGGCTTCACGCCCGATAAGTAATCCCAATTGCAACAATGTGCAATTTTTGCCCCCTCAGCATCATGCATCCGCACATCATGAGGCTGTCTCCACGCGCCCAGTCCGTACACAGTTGATCAAGCGGCGGCGAACGAAGGTTTCATGAGCTGCCACCCCTGGTTGACCACGCCCGTCAGATGCCGGTCCAACGGCGAACCGTCGGCCTCAGTGCATCATCAATCGCGCACTGTCCGCGGGCGCGGGCATCGGTCGAGCGGGGTGTGGCCCGGTCGAAGTTCTGGCGGATCTTCCTCAGGGCCCGGTGCGGCCCGATCGGGGCGCGGGACCTGGGCGTCTCGGTCCGCACCTACCGCCGCTACGTCGCCAGCATCCTGCTCATCCTGGAGGCCTCGAGCCGCCCGCAGGCGGCGCTGCTCGCGCGGGAGCGCGGCTGGATCTGAACCGGCCCGCCGTTTCCGAACCGGCCCGCCGAACTGCCGAATGAATTCGGACCCACCGGAGACTTTCCATGTTGGAAAGTCGAGCTAGACTTTCCAACATGGCAAGTATCCTTCCCGAAGATCCCGCCGCCGCGCGCGCGGCCCTCGACAACGCAGACACCGCCCGCGCCACACTCGCCGACCGGGCTACCGCACCCTGGTGGTACCACGCCGGCCTCGGTCTCGGCGTGGGCCTCGTCTTCGCGTCGATCGACGTCGGCGGCAGCCTGGTCCCCACCGGCGTGATCGTCGGTGGAGTCGTCCTGCCGGCGGCGCTCACCCTGAGCGTCGCCCGCTCCCGGGGTGTCTCTGTCAACCGCTCCGTGTCCGCGCCGGGCACTCGCAGGCTGAACGGCCTGTTCCTCATCGTGCTCATCGCCCTCCTCGGTATCGGCCTGGCCCTGAAACTGGCCGCGGTCCTGCCGGGCGCCATGTCGGTCGCCGGTCTCCTCGCGCTCGCCTTCACCGTCTACGTCAGCCGACGCAACGACGAGGCGCTGCGCCGCGATCTGCTGCGCCGGACCTGACCGTGCCCGGCCTCGACGAGGTGATCCATCCGGCTCATCGGCTGCAGATCTGCGCCATGCTCGCGGCGGTCGAGTCCCTGGAGTTCTCCGTGGTCCGCAACGCCCTCGACGTCAGCGACTCCGTGCTGAGCAAGCAGATGAAGGTCCTTCAGACGGCCGGCTACGCGACGGTCAGGAAGGCCCCGATGAACTCCCGCACCCACACCTGGCTCGCCCTCACCGACCAGGGCCGTGCGGCCCTGGCCGGCCATCTGGCGGAGCTCCGCCGCATCGCGGCTCTGGCCGACCCCGCGAAGCAGTAGCGCCACACGGCCGCGGTGTACTCCTCGGCGGTACATCGCAGCGGTACCGTGCCTTTCAGCCGTGCGCCACCTGCTCCGGGACCAGCTCCCTTGCACGGTCCGGGGTCACCGCCCCGAAGAGCACGGTGTCCATCCCGACGGTGGCGAAGAGCGCGGCGCCCACCCTGGCGACCTCAAGGGCATAGATCTCCTGCTCGAGCCCAGGGACTGTCCGCGAGCGCAGCACCCGTCCGTGGAGGATGGTCGACTTCAACGAGAAGTAGCAGGTCTCTGCTTGCTACCCGCGGTGATACAACGTGATGAGCTCGTGTGCGGGGTAGCTCTCGGCGTCCAGGAGGCTGGTCATCAGCCGCCATAGCTCGGTGCGGCGGGTGCCGTCGGTCAGCTCGATGGTCATCCGGACTTCGATGATCCGTACCTCGAGCCGTCCGCAACCGCGCCCGGACTGGTATCTCCCGGCGCGCGGGAAAGCGGCGAGGCTTCCCCGGGCGGCGCGGTTACGCTTCTCCGACGTGGCGGACGGTGGGCAGGGGGAGAGCGTGGGACGACCGCTGTTGTTCCTGGACGTGGACGGGCCGCTCAATCCCTATGCGGCCAAGCCGGAGAGGCGGCCCGACGGGTACACCACCGTCAGAGTGCCCGTCGACACCGCGACTCCGGACGAGGAGAGAGGTCTCTGGGCACGGAGGCGGTCCCTTCGGATCTGGCTCGATCCCGGGCACGGGCGATCCCTGCTCCAGCTCGGCTACGAACTGTGCTGGGCCACTACATGGATGGACGACGCCAACCGGTGGATCGCCCCGGTGATCGGCCTGCCCCGGCTCCCCTTCGTCGACTTCGGCGACAACTTGCTCCGGGACCGCCCC
This sequence comes from Streptomyces sp. NPDC002309, assembly GCF_053593375.1. NCBI lineage: Bacteria > Bacillati > Actinomycetota > Actinomycetes > Kitasatosporales > Streptomycetaceae > Streptomyces > Streptomyces sp. NPDC002309. Next base: position 183,757 of record NZ_JBSFCI010000010.1, read on the forward strand.
GACGGGGTCCACTGGAAGACCGCCCCTCTGGTGGAGCACGCCGCCGGCCGGCCTTTCGCCTGGGTGGACGACGAACAGAGTGACCTGGACCAGGCGTACGTGCGCACACACCACCCCGGACCCGGGCTTCTGCACCACGTCGATCCGCGCGTCGGTCTGCGTGCGGACGACTTCCGCGCGCTCGCCGGCTTCGCCCGCGTCCTGGCAGAGGGCACTGGGCCGTGAGGATGCCGGCGGGTTGCGCCGGGGTCAGGTCGGGTCCGGCTGCTGGATGCTGTCGCCTCGGTTGTTGAGGGCGACGGAGGTGGCGACGCGGCGGAAGTCGTTCATCACGCCGAACATGGTCTTGTTCGAGGGCAGGAGGGCCAGGAGCGCGGGCTCGTCCGCCAGCGCGGCGGCGAGCATCTCCTTGTAGGCGTGGTAGACCCGCGCCGTGTAGCCGGGTTCCGTCGCCGCGTTCAGCCGGTGGTCGTTGCTGACCGCGATGGAGGCGACGTCCATCAGGTAGCAGTCGAACAGGTCGGTGACGTTCTTGGACTCGGCGTTCCCGTCCCCGCCCCGCGCGAGCACCCGCGCCATCTCCACGACGATCTCGCGGTAGATCCGGTGCCGGGTGCTGCTGGGGAACGCCGCCATGATGTGGTCGGCCTGCCCCGCGCCTTCCGTGCTCATCGTGCGCGGCGTCCTCAGGTCCGTCAGCCCGGGGACCGCGAGCGGGACACTCTGGAACATCAGCTCCTCGTCGGGGATGTCCCCGTTCTGCGAGGCCAGCGGATGCAGACCGATCTCATGGGCCAGCATGCCCATCACATAGCCGATGTCGTACTTCTCGAAGTAGTAGCTGGCGAGTTCGATGTCGACGCCCTGAGCGCCCCGGTCGACCACGTTGGCCGGGGTCTCCGTGGTGCGCACGAGCAGGGTGATGCGGCACGGTCGACCGGCGATGTAGGTCTTGATCGTCTGGTGCGCCTCCAGCAGTTCGATGATGTGGATGGCCTTCTCGCGGTACCCGTCGTCCGTGTACTTCAGGTTGGTGAACTCGTAGTTCCCGGACCTGAACGGGGTCAGGGTCGGTGTCTGCACCATGTGGGCCGCGACTTCGGCCGCCCCCTCGGTGGAGCGGGGCAGCGACACCGGGTCCACCCAGACCGACTCGCGGAGGGTGGGGGCGCTCGCCGCGCGGGCGTCGTTCCAGGTGCGTTCGGTGACCGGCTCCTGGGCGGTGGGCACGTTCCCGATGAGCGCGCCGAGGAGGGCCAGATGACGGCCGCGGAGCCCGGCGGCCGTGAGGGCGGGGTCCTCGGGCGGCGCGTTCAGATCGCCGAGGAGGCTGCCGGGGACGTGCGCGCGGTGCGGGGAATCGGCGTCGCGGTACTCGTCGCGCAGGCCGAGCTGGTGACTCAGTTCGTGCACCAGCTGGACCGGGGAGGCGTCCGCCCACCATGTGTTCTGGTCCATCGCGCGGTCCCGGCCCGCCAGGTCCACCCTGAGGTGGGGGTCGTCGGCGGGGTCGACGTACTCGACCGTCACGTTCAGCCGGTCGCCGTTGGGGAGTCGGTACGCCGGGTCGTTCAGGAACTGATCGACCCCCTCGCTCAGTTGGTCGCGGACATGCGCGATCTGACCGTCCGTGCCGCGCATCGCGACGCGGACGGTGAGGTCGGTGACCTGCTCGCCCCCGTGCGAGAACCGGCGCGCGTCGAAGCCCGACCTCACGACGTAACGGGGGCGGCTGTCGCGCGGGCCGCGCGGAGCGGGTGCGGTGGGAGACGCCTCCGGCGCGGTGCCCGGCAGGGGGAGACGCGGGGCGGCGGTCTGGATGCTGTCGCCGCGGTTGGTGAACGTGAAGCTCGCGCCGAGACCCAGGAAGTTGCCCGTGACCTTCCACCAGACCTTGTCCGGCGGGAGGAACTGCCGCAGGGGACTGCCCTCCGGCAGATGCGCGGCCAGCAGTTCCTTGTACGCGTTGTACGCCTTCGCCGTGTTGCCCGGCTCCCAGGCCGCGCCCCGGCGATTGTCGTTCGTGACCGCGATCGTCGCCAGGTCCATCAGGTAGCAGTCGATGATGTCCGTGGCGTCCCGGGTGGCGGCGCCGTCCTCCCCCGCCTGCGCGTCCTCCGCCAGGATCTCGGCCATCCGCACGACCATGTCGCGGTAGATCCCGTGCCGGGTGCTGCTCGGGAAGGCGGCCATGATGTGGTCCGCCTGGCCGGCGCCCTCCGTGCTCATGGTGCGCGGCGTCTTCAGGTCGGCGAGCCCCGGCACCATGAGCGGGACATCCTCGAACATCGACTCCTCCACGGGGATGTCCGTCCTCCGTGAGGCCAGGGGGTGCAGGCCGATCTCATGGGCCAGCATGCCCATGATGTAGCCCATGTCGTACTTCTCGAAGTAGTAGCTGGCCAGGTTGATGTCCACGCCGTCCTGGCCACGGTCCGTGACGTCGGCGGGGGTCTCGGTCGTCCGCAGGTGGAGTGTGATGCGGCAGGGGCGGGTGCCGATGTAGTCCCGGATCGTGTCGTGCTTGCGCAGCAGCTCGATGATCCGGATGGCCTTGTCGCGGTACCTCTCGTCCGTGTGCTTCAGGTTCGTGAACTCGAAGTTCCCCGACTTGAACGGCGTCAGGGTCCCGGACTGCAACATCTGCGCCGCGACCTCGGGCGCGCCCT